>NZ_JBJTDY010000170.1:0-26689 GCF_046092605.1 Rhabdaerophilum sp.
CTGTCCTGTCTGTCCTGTCTTTTTGGTTCAGCACGCGACTTGCAATCCAGCGAACCGCTGCGGGAGCGACGTCATGGAAGTAGAATACGATGAGGCCAAACGCCTCGCAAACATTGAAAAGCATGGCATCGATTTCAAAGCCTGCATTTCGGTTTTTCTGGATCGGCAGAGCTTCGACATCCGCTCTGATCGGGATAGCGAGCAACGCTGCATTCTGATCGGGGCATTGAACGGCCGGGTGATCGCGGTGGTCTATACGATCCGAGGCGAGAGGCTTCGAATTATATCTGCACGCAAGGCACGGAAAGAAGAGGTGGAAAAATGGCGCGCGAACATATCGTGACCTATATCGGCAAAGTTAGCGATGGGAGGCACGTTGTTCGCCATCCCGACGGCCGCCTTGAACTTCAGGAAGATCAGACCGACTGGGCGCGGCTCGATGCCCTCACCGAGGAACAGCTCGAACGCGTCATCGCGGATGATCCGGATTGGGCGGAGTTCAAGGATATCGACTGGGCAACGGTGGAGGTGAAACCCTTCGTGGCCAAGCAGGCCATCTCCATTCGCCTCGACCCCGATGTGCTGGAATTCTTCAGGAAGGATGGCCCCGGCTATCAGGGGCGCATCAATGCCGTGCTGCGGCATTACATGGCCGAGAAGAAGAAGGCCGGCTGAGAAAACCGGCCTTGAGAAATCCCCGTAATCCACAGGGTTCAGGCGATTCTGTCCAATCGCTTTGACATCAAACCAGACACCGCTTTCCGCCCGACGATGCGGCCAGAACTCACGCCGAAAGCGCCGCCTTCACGAGACCGCTGGCCTTGCCGAAATCCATCTGCCCGGCATGGCGCTCCTTCAGCAGCGCGATGACCCTGCCCATGTCCTTCATGCCGGCGGCGCTCGTGTCGGTGATGGCCGCCGCGATGGCTGCCTTCACCTCAGTTTCATCCATCTGCTTCGGCAGGAAGGACTGGATGACGGCGATTTCCGCCTCTTCCTGCGCCGCGAGTTCGGGGCGGCCATTGGCGTGGTAGATCGAGGCCGATTCCTGCCGCTGCTTGATCATCTTCTGCAGGAGCGAGAGGAGTTCGTCGTCGCTGGCCTTCTCCTTGCCCGCGCCGCGCGCCTCGATGTCGCGATCCTTGATGGCGGCCTGAATGAGGCGCACCGCACCGAGCTTCACCTTGTCACCGGCCTTCATCGCATCCTTGAGGGCGGCCATCACCGTATCGCGCATCATGTCACCTGAACTGGAAAGCACGGCAAAATCACCGGGCGAGCATTGATTTCGGGCAGAAGCTTCCTTAAGCGAAGGTCCGTTTCGCGCTGCGTCCGGCCCCATCGGCCCCGCGCCGCCCATCCAAGACATCGACCACCCTGAGCTCCGGTGAGTGCCATGACGACGATTGTCCCGCAATCCGAAAATCGCAGCGTCACGCCTGAACCGTGGTCGAAACCGGCCGTCACCGCCCTACTCGTGCTGGCGGATGGCACGGTGATCGAGGGCGAAGGCATCGGCGCCGTGGGCGAAGGCTTCGGCGAGCTCTGCTTCAACACCGCGATGACGGGCTACCAGGAAATTCTGACGGACCCCTCCTATTCCGGCCAGATCATCACCTTCACGTTTCCGCATATTGGGAATGTGGGCGTGAACGACGAGGATATCGAGACAGTCAACATGGCCGGCAGCACGGGCGTTTCGGGCCTCGTGCTGGGGGCTCCGATCTCCGACCCGTCGAATTACCGCGCGAGCCGGCACCTCGATGCGTGGCTGAAGACGCGCAACATCGTCGGCATTGCAGGGGTGGATACCCGCGCGCTCACCGCGCTGATCCGCGACAAGGGCATGCAGAACGCGGTTCTGATCCATTCCCCGGCGGGCATCTTCGATCGGAAGGCGCTGCAGAAAGCCGCGAAGGCCCTGCCCCCCATGGATGGGCTCGATCTCGTGCCGCATGTCACGGGTCCGCAGCGTTATGACTGGGACGAGACCACCTGGGCGTGGGGGGAGGGCTATGGTCGGCTGGAAAAGCCGGAATTCCATGTCGTGGCGCTCGATTACGGCATCAAGCGCAACATCCTGCGCCTGCTTGCCTCACGCGGCTGCAAGGTGACCGTGCTGCCGCCGAATTCCAGGGCCGAGGATGTGCTTGCGCTGAAGCCCGATGGCGTGTTCCTCGCGAATGGTCCGGGCGACCCCGCCGCGACCGGCCAGTATTCCGTGCCGACCATCCGCGGCCTGCTGGATGCGAAGGTTCCGACTTTCGGGATTTGTCTCGGCCACCAGATGCTGGCGCTGGCGATCGGCGCCAGGACCATGAAGATGCCGCAGGGCCACCACGGCGCCAACCACCCGGTGAAGGAGCACGCGACC
The DNA here is from genome assembly GCF_046092605.1 of Rhabdaerophilum sp. Classification (NCBI taxonomy): domain Bacteria; kingdom Pseudomonadati; phylum Pseudomonadota; class Alphaproteobacteria; order Hyphomicrobiales; family Rhabdaerophilaceae; genus Rhabdaerophilum; species Rhabdaerophilum sp. The sequence goes on from NZ_JBJTDY010000170.1 coordinate 2,375, forward strand.
GGCAAGGTTGAGATCGTCTCCATGAACCACGGCTTCGCGGTGGACCCCGCAACGCTGCCGGCCAATGCCGAAGAGACGCATGTCTCGCTCTTCGATGGCTCGAATTGCGGCATCCGCCTCAAGGATCGCCCGGCCTTCTCGGTGCAGCAGCATCCCGAGGCCTCGCCCGGCCCGGAAGACAGCCATTACCTGTTCGATCGCTTCGTTGCGATGATGCGCGCGAACAAGGCCGGGAAGGCCTGAATCTCCGGGCGCAAGCCGAATCCAGATCAAGGACATCCGGCGCTCGGAGCGGCATATCTTTTCGGATAACCGGGAGAACTTGCGATGTCACGCACCGCCCTGCTGCTTGTGCTGAGCCTCCTCGCCCTGCCCGCCGAGGCGCGCGACGCCAACAAGGGCCAGCGCCTGGCGAAGACGCTCTGCAGCCGCTGCCACGCCATCGGACCGGTAAGCAGCAGCCCGCACCCGCAGGCCCCGCCCTTCCGCGTGATCGCCCGGCGCTACAAGCCTGAAAACCTTGAGGAGGCTCTCGCCGAGGGAATCGTCGTGGGCCATCGCGACATGCCCGAATTCGAATTCACGGCCGGGGATATTGACGATTTCATCGCCTATCTGAACCGCTTGCGCCGGCGCTAAGGGCGTGGGACATCCCGGCGCATGAAAAGCTGGATCGATTACTGGAACGGCGACCATCCGATTTACGTGAATGAGCGGCACAAGGCGCTTCATTACCGCCTGCTCGCCGCCGACCTCGCGAGCCTGGTGCCCGATGCGGATGCCCTCGTGCTCGATTACGGGTGCGGGGAAGCGCTCGCGGCCGAACTCCTCGCCGGGAAGACGCGCCGCCTCACCCTGTCGGATGCCGCGCCGAATGTGCGCGAGAAACTCGCCGCGCGCTTTGCCGGCCACCCGCGTATCGCGGTGCTCCCGGATGAGCAGGTCCTCGCGCTGCCCGAGGCGAGCCTCGACCTGATCATCCTGCATTCCGTGGCGCAATATGTGCCGCGCGAGGATTTCCCCGGCCTGATCGAGCGCCTCGCGGAAAAGCTGAGGGATGGCGGGCGGCTGGTGGTGGGCGATATCCTGCCGCCCGATCTGCCCGCGACGACTGATGCGCTCGCGCTGCTGCGCTTCGGTTTCGAGGGTGGGTTCCTGATGGCTGCGGGGCTAGGCCTCGTGCGCGCGGCGCTCTCGGATTACCGCAAGCTCCGGGCTGATCTGGGCCTCACGCGCTACACCGAAGCCGAGATGCTCTCGCTGCTTGAGGGCCTCGGGCTCACCGCGCGGCGGCTCGAGCGCAATCCCGGGCACAACCAGTCGCGCATGGCCTTCATGGCGGTGAAGCTCGCGCCGCTGGAATAGCCTCGCAACCTCATGCCCAAGCCTGGCCCGCAGCGTCCACGACTTTGCCGCCGGAAATGACACGGAGGGGCGGAACAAGTCCGGCCATGACGGTGGAAAGGCGGTAACGCCATCGCCCTAGAGCGGACTCCGATCTGATGGAATGAGCTCGGATGCTTTATCTCTTTGTTTGATCGCATTTTCTTCGACCAACCGGTATCCAGTGGATCGGAAAATGCTCTAACGCCCCTCTCCGAAGCTCCAGTATTTGTGCGCGAGGAAGCTCCAGACCAGCACCACGCCCGTGGTCAGCACCTGTGCTGCGAGATACGGCACGCCCCATTGGCCGTGGATGAAGCTCATCAAGAGCCATGTGAGCACGAAGCCCACACCCGCGACCACCGCGAAGCGCCAGCCGGCCTCAGCGTGGCTGCGCGTCGCCTCGAAGGTCATCATGCGGTTGAGCGCATAGGAGACGATCCCGCCCAGCCCATAGCCCAGAAGCGTGGCCGGGATAACGGCCATCGCACCGGTTTCGACCAATCCGATCAGCGTGCCGTAATGCGTGATGGCCGCGAGGATACCCACGCCGAAAAACGCCGTGACCTGCCGGAGAAACCCCGTGCCCTTCATTGCGGCCGGCGGCCCCAAGGCCCCCGTTTCTCCACGATTTCCGGCAGAGCCTCGCGCTCACTGATGCGCGGCGGCCCGGGCGGCAGATGCCCGCCCGCATAGGCCTGCAAAGCATGGATGCGCTTGGTGATGGAGGGATGGGTCGAGAAGATATCCGCGAAATCATTCGGGTCGTTCTCGATGCACATATCCATCACGCCCGAGGGAACGCCGGGAATATCCGCGCGGCCCGAGATTTTCAGCAGGGCTGAGATCATCGCATCGGGGTTCTTGGTGAGTTCCACCGCGCCGGCATCCGCGAGATATTCGCGGGAGCGCGAGAGCGCGAAGCGGATCACCACCGCGAGAATCCAGGCGAGGATGAGGATCGCAATGCCGATCAGCACCGCAGCACCCTTGCCCGAACCACGGCTGTCGCCATTCGAGCCGCGATGCGTCACTTGTACATTCGAAAAGCGCTGGCCGCGCACCACCATCTCGCCGAAGAAGGAGACGACCCCCGCGATCAGCACGGCGACGATCATCAGCTTCACATCGCCATTGCGGATATGGGTCAGCTCATGCGCGATCACCGCTTCCAGTTCGGCATCATCCAGCGTTTCCATCAGCCCGCGCGTGACCGTGACGGTATACTGCTTCTCGTTGACCCCCGAGGCGAAGGCATTCAGCGCATCCGTGTCGATGATCTGAAGGCGCGGCACGGCCATGCCCCGCGAGATGCAGAGATCCTCCGTGAGCTTCCACAGACGCGGGGATTGCTCGCGCGAGAGCGGCGCGGAGCCCGTCGCCCAGCCGATCAGCGCGACATTCGCGCCATAACCGATCAGCACCCAGAGCGCGGTGATCGCCAGGGCGATGGGGGTGTAAACGAGCGTCTGTCGCGCGGCATGGGCGAGGTGATCGTCGAGCGGGGCAAAGCGTGTCTGCCCGTCGATGATGAGGGTGGTGCCGAAAGTCACCATCAGCACAAGCACGAAAAGGCCGGCGATCAGCACGTTCGATCGCCAGCGATTGCGCCGGATATGCGTGTAGAGCCCGAAGGCCTCGCCGATCATGGGCTCAGAACTTCACGTTCGGAGCCTGATCAAGGGTCTTGCGGCCATCCTCGCCCAGTTCGAAGAAGGTGCGCTCGGCAAAGCCCATGGAGCGGGCAAAGAGCACGGCCGGGAAGGCCTGGATCGCGGCGTTGAACTCGCTCACCGCGTTGTTGAAGAAGCGGCGGGCGGCGGAGAGCTTGTCCTCGACATTGGCGAGCTGGCTCTGCAGATCGAGGAAGTTCGTGTTCGCCTTGAGGTCCGGGTAGGCCTCGGACAGGGCAATCAGGCGACCCAGCGCGCCGGAAAGCTGCTGCTCGGCTTGCGCCTGCGCGGCCGTGCCCTCAGCGGAGATCGCCGAATTGCGCGCCTTGATGACCGCGTCGAGCGTTTCCTTCTCGTGGGTCGCGTAGCCCTTCACGGTTTCCACGAGGTTGGGGATGAGATCATGCCGCTGCTTCAGCTGCACGTCGATATCCGCAAAGGCCTGGCTGGCACGCTGCCGCAGGCTCACCAGTCCGTTATAGGTCGCGATCCCCCAGAAAAGGATGAGCACGATGACGCCGAGAACAACCCATTCCATGGTGTAAACTCCCTCATGTGAGGCGCCCTGCCGCGCCCTGCCTGACGCGCGAGACCATAGCATCATCCGACGATCACTCCAGAGGCGGCGTGCGCCGCCCCTCCATCCACGCTTTTTCCGCGACAGGCGGGGCTTTTTCGCTTGGCCCGCCTTCGCCTTCTGGCTATAGCGGCGGCTTAGCATCCCATTGAGTGATCCCTCCCCGCCCGCGCGGCTGCAAATGCACGGGTGCGGAGGAACGCGCATCCTGAGTCCGTGAGCCATGCCGAAACGCCAAGACATCCACACGATCATGATCATCGGGGCGGGCCCCATCGTGATCGGGCAGGCCTGCGAATTCGACTATTCCGGCACGCAGGCCGTGAAGGCGCTGAAGGCGGAGGGCTACCGGATCGTTCTGGTGAACTCCAACCCCGCCACCATCATGACCGACCCGGAACTGGCGGACGCGACCTATGTCGAGCCGATCACCCCGGAAGTGGTCGAAAGGATCATCGCCCGCGAGCGCCCGAAATGCCCGCCGGGCAAGGTTTTCGCGCTGCTTCCGACCATGGGCGGGCAGACGGCTCTGAACTGCGCGCTCTCGCTGCAGAAGATGGGGGCGCTGGAGAAGCACGATGTCGAGATGATCGGCGCCACCGCTGATGCCATCGACAAGGCCGAGGATCGCGAGCGCTTCCGCGAGGCCATGACCAAGATCGGCCTCGAGACACCGAAATCCCGCCTCGCCAACGCGACCGAACTGAAGAAGAAGAACCGCGAGACCTACAGGGCGGAACTCGCCGCGATCGCGGCCGGCCCCGGCTCGGCCGAAGAGAAGGCCAAGGCCCGCGAGGCTTTCGAGCGGCAATGGAGCGCCGGCGAGAAGGAGCGCGGCAAGCGCTACCAGGAATTCGCGCTCGGCTCGGCCATGATGGCGCTGACCGATATCGGCCTGCCGGCGATCATCCGCCCCTCCTTCACGCTGGGCGGCACGGGCGGCGGCATTGCCTATAATCGCGAGGAATTCCTCGACATCGTGGAGCGCGGCCTCGATGCCTCGCCGACCAACGAGGTGCTGATCGAGGAAAGCGTGCTCGGCTGGAAGGAATTCGAGATGGAGGTCGTGCGCGACAAGCGCGACAACTGCATCATCGTCTGCTCCATCGAGAACATCGATCCGATGGGCGTGCATACGGGCGATTCGATCACCGTCGCCCCGGCATTGACGCTGACGGACAAGGAATACCAGCGCATGCGCAACGCCTCGCTGGCGGTCCTGCGCGAGATCGGTGTCGAAACCGGCGGCTCGAACGTGCAATTCGCGATCAACCCGGCCGATGGCCGCATGGTCGTGATCGAGATGAATCCGCGCGTCTCGCGCTCCTCGGCGCTGGCGTCGAAGGCCACGGGCTTCCCCATCGCGAAGGTCGCGGCGAAACTCGCTGTGGGCTATACGCTCGACGAGATCGCGAACGACATCACCGGCGGCGCGACGCCCGCCTCCTTCGAGCCCTCGATCGATTACGTGGTGACGACGATCCCGCGTGTCGCCTTCGAGAAGTTCCCCTCGACCGACCCGAATTTTGGCATCCTCACGACCTCGATGAAGTCGGTCGGCGAAAGCATGGCGATCGGCCGCACCTTCCACGAGAGCCTGCAGAAGGCGCTCCGCTCCCTCGAAACCGGCCTCGACGGCCTCGACGAGATCGAGATCGAGGGCCTCGGCAGGGGCGACGACAAGAACGCGATCCGCGCGGCGATCGGCACGCCGACCGCGAACCGCCTCCTCTATGTGGCGCAGGCCATGCGCCTCGGGTTCTCGAACGCGGAAATCCACCAGAGCTGCAGGATTGATCCGTGGTTCCTCGATCGCATCCGCGAGATCGTGGACACGGAAGCCCGGGTGAAGGCCCATGGCCTGCCGCCGGATACCGAGAATTTCCGCCTGCTCAAGGGGATGGGCTTCTCCGATGCGCGCCTCGCCGCGCTCGCGAACATGGAGACGACCGAGGTGCGCGCGAAGCGCCGGTCGCTGGATGTGCACCCGGTCTACAAGCGTATCGATACCTGCGCGGCCGAGTTCGCTTCCCCCACGGCCTATATGTACTCGACCTACGCGCCACCCTTCGCGGGCAAGCTCGCGGATGAGGCGCGCGTCTCGGACAAGCAGAAGATCGTCATCCTCGGCGGCGGGCCAAACCGCATCGGCCAGGGCATCGAGTTTGATTATTGCTGCTGCCATGCCAGTTTCGCGCTCAGGGATGCCGGGTTCGAGACGATCATGATCAATTGCAACCCGGAGACGGTCTCGACCGATTACGACACCGCGAACCGCCTTTACTTCGAGCCTCTCACGGCAGAGGACGTGCTCGAGATCATGGACAAGGAGCGCGAGGCCGGCACGTTGCTGGGCGCCATCGTGCAGTTCGGCGGGCAAACCCCGCTGAAGCTCGCCCGCGCGCTGGAAGAGGCACAGGTGCCGATCCTCGGGACATCGCCGGACGCGATCGACCTCGCGGAGGATCGCGACCGCTTCAAGCGCCTGCTGGATAAACTCCAGTTGAAGCAGCCGAAGAACGGCATCGCCTATTCGGTGGAGCAGTCGCGCCTCGTGGCGGCCGATCTCGGCTTCCCCTTCGTGGTGCGCCCCTCCTACGTGCTCGGCGGACGCGCCATGGCGATCATCCGCGAGCAGGAGACCTTCGACGATTACCTCCTCGGCACGCTCCCCTCGCTGATCCCCTCGGAGATCAAGGCGAAATACCCGAACGACAAGACCGGGCAGATCAACACCCTGCTCGGCAAGAACCCGCTTCTCTTCGATCGCTACCTCTCCGATGCGATCGAGGTGGATGTGGACTGCCTCTCGGATGGCAAGGACGTCTATATCTGCGGCATCATGGAGCATATCGAGGAAGCGGGCATCCATTCGGGTGATAGCGCCTGCTCGCTGCCCCCGCGCTCGCTTTCGCCGGAGATGATCGCCGAACTCGAGCGCCAGTCCCGCGCGATGGCGCTGGCGCTGGAAGTCGGCGGCCTGATGAACGTGCAATACGCCATCCAGGGCGGCACGATCTATGTGCTCGAAGTGAACCCGCGCGCCTCGCGCACCGTGCCCTTCGTGGCGAAGGTGGTGGGCCACCCCATCGCGAAGGCCGCTTCGCTGGTGATGGCCGGCGAAAAGCTCGCAACCTCCGAGGCACCCATTGTCTCGGCGCTGCGCGGCGCTTTCGCCAAGGGCGCGCCGAAGTTGAACCATGTGGGCGTGAAGGAAGCGGTCTTCCCCTTCGCGCGCTTCCCCGGCGTCGATACGGTGCTCGGCCCCGAAATGCGCTCGACCGGCGAGGTGATCGGGCTCGATCGCAGCTTCGGCGTGGCCTTCGCAAAGAGCCAGCTCGGCTCGGGCACGAAGGTGCCGACCGTCGGCCGCGTGTTCGTTTCCGTGCGCGATGGCGACAAGGATCGCCTGCTGCCTTCCGTGAAGATGCTCTCGGAGCTTGGCTTCAAGCTGATCGCAACGGCCGGCACGCAGAAATATCTCACAAGCCATGGCCTCGAATGCGAGCGCATCAACAAGGTGCTCGAAGGGCGCCCTCATATCGTAGACGAGATCAAGAACGGTTCGATCCAGCTGGTCTTCAACACCACCGAAGGCGCGCAGGCCATGAATGACAGCCGTTCGCTCCGCCGGGCTGCCCTCTTGCAGAAGGTGCCCTATTATACCACCTTGGCGGGAGCGATGGCGGCAGCCGAGGGGATTCGGGCCTATCTGGCCGGTGACCTCGAGGTGCGTGCGCTTCAGGACTATTTCGCCTGAACGCCAGCCATCGGCGGGTTCGCGAGGTTGCGGGCCCTTTCGTCTGGATCTTCATCGCTTCCCGAAACATTCTCGGGGGTGAAATCTTGTTGTTTCTGGAGGGTGCGATGGACCGCATTCCGATGACCGGAAGGGGCTTCAGGGCCCTGGAAGAAGAACTGAAGCACCGCCAATCGGTGGAGCGTCCGCGGATCATTCTCGCGATCCAGGAGGCGCGCGCGCATGGCGATCTCTCGGAGAACGCCGAATATTCGAGCGCGAAGGAAGCGCAGTCGCTGAACGAGGGCCGGATCACCGAGCTCGAGAGCATCATCAGCCGCGCCGAAATCATCGATGTCACGAAATTGACCGGAAATACGGTGAAGTTCGGCGCCACGGTGAAACTCGTGGACGAGGACACCGAGGAAGAAAAGCAATACCAGATCGTGGGTGATCTGGAGGCGGATGTGAAGTTCGGCCGCGTTTCGATTTCCTCGCCCATCGCCCGCGCGCTGATCGGCAAGAAGGTCGGCGACAGCGTCGAGGTCAACACGCCGGGCGGAGGCAAGAGCTATGAAGTGGTCGAGGTCGCTTTCCGCTAGGGTCGCCGCAGCCGGTGCGCTGGCGCTGATGCTGGCCGCTCCGGTTTCTGCAGCACCCATCGCGCGCATCAGCGCGGTGGTGGAAAGCGGCGTTTCGCCCGCGGCCATGGTGCGGCAGGCCCTGCCGCGCTACCTCGCTGCCGAACTGGCGCGCGCGGGAGCCGATGGCTTCCCGCCGGGAGCACGGCTCGAACTGGTGATCCGCGAGATCTATCTCTCGCATGATGGCGGCATGCCCTTCGGCACCACCAATGATTTCAGCCTTATGCCGGATGCCATCACCGGTGTGACGCGCGTGCTGGATTCGCGCGGCAGGGTGCTGGTGGAAAGGCGCGCCTTCGCGACCTCCGCGCCGGATTCCGCCGGCTTCGGGCCGGGCAACGAGGCGCGGCGGGTGGATGCGCTGTTGCGCGCGCTCGCCTATTGGGTGGCGCGTGATATCGCCCGTTAGAGCGCAAACCGATCTGATTGAATCAGATCTTGCGCTCACTCTTCTTGTTTTCGCATCCGCTTTTTCCGCCAACCGGTATCCACTTGGCGGGCGGATGCTCTAGCTTTTTCGTATTCTTCGCATTTTTTCTCACAAACCCGTGACCGCTTCGCTGGAAAACGCCTCAGGACGATGGCCCGAACGGGACGAGCCCCTTGTCCTTCACCTTGGTGAGAGTGAGGGCCGTGCGCACATTTCGCACGTTGGGCGTGGTCGTGAGATCGTTCACGAAGCTCTGGAACGCCTGAAGATCGGTCGTGACGCATTTCATCACGAAATCGATATCGCCGGACATGGTCCAGCATTCGCGCACCTGCGGCCAGTTCGCGATGCGGGTCACGAAGGCCTGGAGATCCGCGCCGGATTGGCTCGCGAGCTGCACGAAGGCGAAGCAGACGACCGAATAGCCGAGCAAGGCGGGGTCGAGCATCGCGCGGTAGCCCTGGATCAGCCCGGCTTCCTGCAGCGCGCGAACACGGCGCAGGCAGGGTGGCGGCGTGAGCCCCACGCGGCGGGCAAGTTCGACATTGGTCAGCGATCCATCTGCCTGCAACTCGGCCAGAATTTTCCAGTCGAGGCTGTCAAGCTGAAGGCTCCGCGTCATGGCATTCCCGGATCAACGGCGAATCGCGCTTGCCCGGATGGACAAGCTGCGACCTTTCCGACGATAAACGCGGCGTCGGCGCGAAACAATAATGCGCGTTGGCGAAAGAGAGTTTCGTGTGGCCCCATCCCCTGAAATCCGCTCCCTGGCCGAAGCGCGGGAGGCCCTCGCGGGAAAGCGCGTCTGGCTGGTGACGGATGGCAAGATGGGCGACCTCGTGCCGGGCCTTGGCCTCACCGAGCGGCTGGGCCTCGAAGCGGAGAGCCGCGTGGTGGCGTCGCGCAGGATTTTCACGGCTTTCATGCCCTGGGGGCCGATCGACCCGCGCGAGGCGCCGGGCGTGGCGGGCTCGCCACTTGCGCCGCCCTTCCCCGATATCGCGATCGGCGTGGGGCGCAGGGCGGCGAGCTACATCCGGCATCTGAAAAGCGCGAGCGGCGGACGGATCTTCACGGTTTTCCTTCGCGATCCACGCTCCGGCGCGCGCATAGCGGATTTCCTCTGGGTGCCGCTTCATGACCGGCTGCGCGGCCCTAATGTGATGACCACGCTCACAACGCCACATCGCTTCTCGCCGGAGAGGCTCGCGAGCGCGGTCGCGCCATGGACGCCGGATGGCAGGCCGGTCCTCGGCCTGCTGATGGGTGGAACCTCCAAGGATTTCCGTTTCTCGCCGGATGATGAAATGCGGCTGATCGCGCAACTCAGGCAGGCGATCGGCGAAGGCTGGCGGCTTGCCGGCACGCCCTCGCGCCGCACGCCGCAGAGCGTCACGCGCGCGCTTTCCACCCTCTGCGCGGAAACGGGCGGCTGGTTCTGGAATGGCGAGGGCGAAAACCCCTACCCCGCCCTGCTCGCCCGCAGCGATGCCCTGCTGGTGACGATGGAATCGACCAACATGCTGGGCGAAGCGGTGGCCACCGGTCGGCCGGTGCTGGGTTTCCGCCTCACGGGAAAATCGCGCAAGCTTGACGAATTCTGGCGTGGACTGGTGGGGGCCGGCGCGGCCCGCCTCTTTCAGGGAAGACCGGAACGCTATAGCTATGAGCCGATCGACGCGACGGGGATCATCGCGGTCGAACTGGCCCGACGCTTCCTTGCGCACAGGGCCGGGCAAGGCCAGATCTAGGAACAGGGTTTCACCATGAGCGCGAACCACGCGAAGGTCATCGTCATCGGCTCCGGCCCGGCGGGCTACACAGCCGCCATCTATGCCGCGCGCGCCATGATGAAGCCGATGCTGATTTCCGGCTTCGAGCCCGGTGGCCAGTTGATGATCACCACGGATGTCGAGAATTATCCCGGCTTCGCAGAGGCCATCCAGGGCCCGTGGCTGATGGAGCAGATGCGCCTGCAGGCCGAGCATGTCGGCACGAAGATGGTTTCGGATCACATCGTGAGCGCCGATCTTGCGCGCCGGCCCTTCACGCTGCAGGGAGATAGCGGCACCGCCTATACCTGCGACACCCTCATCATCGCGACCGGCGCCAAGGCCAAGTGGCTGGGCATCCCCTCCGAGGAGAGTTTCAAGGGCTTCGGCGTTTCGGCCTGTGCCACCTGCGACGGCTTCTTCTATCGCGGCAAGGATGTGGTGGTGGTCGGCGGTGGCAATTCGGCCGTGGAAGAGGCGCTCTACCTCTCGAACCTCGCGAAGACCGTGACGGTGGTGCATCGCCGCGACAGCTTCAAGGCCGAGCGCATCCTGCAGGAGCGGCTTTTCGCCAAGGAGAACATCTCGGTGCTCTGGGACAATGCCGTGGACGAAATCTGCGGCACCACCGCGCCGCCGGGCGTTACCCATCTGCGCCTCAGGAATACCCGCACCGGCGCGCTGACCGAGGTGAGGACGCATGGCGTGTTCGTGGCCATCGGGCACGAGCCGGCCTCCGGCCTCTTCAAGGGCCAGGTCGAGATGAAGGAGAATGGCTATATCAAGGTCGTTCCCGGCACCACACAGACCAATATTCCGGGCGTGTTCGCCGCCGGCGACGTGGCCGATGACACCTACCGGCAGGCGGTGACCGCCGCCGGCCTCGGCTGCATGGCCGCGCTTGAAGCGGATCGCTTCCTGATCGCCAATGCGACACAGAAAATCGCGGCGGAGTGATGCGAGCGGCGGAAGCCGTTGAAATCCTGTCCTCCGGTGACGATTGCGGTTTGCCCTCTTGCTTTCACGGGCGCAGTCTGATCTAGGCTATGCAAATTTCGCAGAGTGGGAATGCAAATCCGCATTTTCCTGTGCAGCGGGCTGGAGTGCCGCATGGATTGGGATCGGGTCAGGATTTTCTATGCCGCGGCGGAGGCGGGCAGCCTCACGCGGGCCGGCGAAATGCTGGGTTTGTCGCAATCGGCGGTATCGCGGCAGGTCTCGGCGCTCGAGAACGAACTCGACGTGCCGCTGTTCCATCGCCATGCGCGCGGCCTCGTGCTCACCGAGCAGGGCGAGATGCTGTTCCGCACGGCGCGCGAACTCGTCTCGAAGCTGGAACAGACGCGCCTCAGCCTCACGGATAGCCGCGAGAAGCCGAACGGCGAATTGAAGATCACGGCGAATGTCGCGCTGGGCGGCATCTGGCTCACGCCGCGCCTCAGCGAGTTTCTCGATCTCTATCCCGATATCAAGCTGCAGGTTCTGCTGACCGACGATGAGCTCGATCTCGCGATGCGCGAGGCGGATGTGGCCTTGCGCCTGCGCGCGCCGCAGCAGGCGGATCTTATCCGCCGCCGGCTCTTCGCGGTGCATTTCCATGTCTATGCCTCGCCGGATTACCTGAAGCGCTTCGGCACGCCGAAGGTGGTGGCCGATCTCGACGAGCACCGCCTCGTGGCCTTCGGCGGCGACATCCCGAGCTATCTCGCGGATATCAACTGGCACTGCACGGCCGGGCGCGAGCGGCGCGAGCCGCGCCAGCCGGCGCTGGTGGTGAATTCGCTCTCGGCCCTGCTCAACGCGGCATCCAGCGGCGCGGGCATCGCCGTCCTGCCGGATTACACGGTGGATCAATCCTCGCCGCTGGTGCAGCTGCTGCAGGGCGAGACCATGCCGCAGCTCGATTGCTACCTCGTCTTCCCGGAAGCGCTGAAGGGCGTCGCCCGCGTTCAGGTCTTCCGCGATTTCATGGTCAGCAAGGCGCAGCGCTGGGTCTACTGATCAGGCCACCGCGCGCGGCCCCTGCTGATGGGTGTCGAAGGCGAAGACCTTCGGCGGGGCAACCATCATGTCCATGCTCAGCGGGAAGGATCGCCAGTAGAGCGTCTGGCGCATGCCGCCCTGCACAACCTCGTAGCTGCCGCGCTCCGGCTGCGGCGAATGCAGCACGCGCCGCATCAGCATGCCGAGACCGGTGTTGATGGCATAGAGCGGATCGAGCACCGATTTCCGCAGGTAATCGCTCTTCTGCACGCCGCCGATGAAGCGCAGGAATTCCCGGTTCAGGCTGACGATCGCTCCCGAGGTATCGGTGACGACGATGCTGCTCGGCGAATGCTCGATGAAGGTCTCGAGGAAACCCGAGAGCACCCGCGCGTTCTGGGCCAGTTTCTGCGGCGCCGGGAGGCGCTTGAAGATGCCGACGATGAAGCGCTCCTCGCCGATGACCTGCAGGCAGCAGGCGATCTCGACCGGCGATTTCGTGCCGTCGCTCTTCACGAAAGGCAGGATGATCGGGCCGGCATGGCCCACGCGCGCCGCCTCGCTCCAGTGCTGGAAATACTGCTCCATCTCGCTGGGGTCGAGCGCGGCTGCGAGTTGCTCCACGCTGATCTCGTGGATGCGCGTGCTCTCGAACTCCCGGCCGAATTCGAGACGCATGATGTTGGTCTGAAGGTTCAGCAGCCACTTGTTCACGCCGACAAGCCGCTGCAGGCGGGAGACGAGTTCCGAGCGATGGTTCGAGATTGGGCCGGACATCGGCACCTCCTCAAGGATATACACCCCTGAGTTGTATATTGCCGCCGATTCGTTACCCGATTGTTGAAGCGATTCCCGAGTTTCCGGCGCTTCGAGCCGGATTTCACGCCCAGAGGCGTTCCTTCTCCAAACCCTTATAGAGATCGGCGACATAAGACCCGTAGCCGTTGAAGAGCTGCGTGGGAATGCGGCGGTTCTCGCCCAGCACTTCCTCGGTCGCCTGGCTCCAGCGGGGATGCGCGACTTCGGGGTTCACATTGGCCCAGAAGCCGTATTCGGCTGATTGCAGCACTTCCCAGAAGCTCTTCGGGCGCTCTTCGGTGAAGGAGATGCGCTTGATCGACTTGATGGATTTGAAGCCGTATTTCCACGGCAGGGCGAGGCGGATCGGCGCGCCATATTGCTTGGGCAGCGGCTTGCCGTAGATGCCCGTGACGAGGAAGGCGAGTTCGTTCGCGGCCTCCGCGATCGTCAGCCCCTCGACATAGGGCCAGGGATACCAGATCTGCCGCTGGCCCGGCGCGATGCGTGGATCAACAAAGGTTTCGATCCGCAGGTATTTCGCGCTTCCCAGAGGTTTCGCGCGGTCGAGGAAGGCCTTCATCGGAAAGCCCGACCACGGCACGGTCATCCCCCAGGCTTCCACGCAGCGGAAGCGGTAGACCCGCTCCTCGCGCGGCATGGCCGTGATCAGATCGTCGATTCCGATCTCGAAGGGCTGCTCCACGAGCCCGTCGACCTTGATCGACCAGGGCCGGGTCTTCAGCCCCTGCGCCTCCTGCCAGATGCTCTTGGTGGTGCCGAATTCGTAGAAATTGTTGTAGCGCGAGGTGATGCGCTCGGGCGTGAGTTCGCGCTCGACGGTATAGGCCGCGTTGCGCGCATAGGGGTGGAGATTGTCGGTCGGCGCAGGATCGTTCGCCATGGCCGCACGCCCGCCGGCGAGCAGCAGACCCGCCGCGCCCACGCCCTTCATGAGCGAACGGCGATTCATCGCGATCGCTTCGGGCGTGACCTGATGTTCCGGGATTTCCCAGCCGCGGCGACGGATGATGGGCATGGCGAAGCTCCTGCGCTGCGAACCAGGTCCGGGAGGTTAGGGTGCCTCCCTGCATCGAACAAATCAAATCAGCGTGGGGGTGCCGTCATCGCACCCCAGGTGTCACGTCACCATCTCGTCGCGCAGCATGCGGCGCAGCACCTTGCCCACCGGCGTCTTCGGCAGGGCATCGCGGAAATGGATCACCTTCGGCACCTTGTAGGCGGTGAGGTTCTCGCGGGCATAGGCGCGCACGGCATCGGCCGTGAGATCGGGATCGCGCTTCACGATATAGGCCGCGACCGCCTCGCCCGATTGGTCATCCGGCACGCCAATGACCGCCACCTCGATCACGCCGGGATGGGAGGCGAGGACATCCTCCACCTCGTTCGGGTAGACGTTGAAGCCGGAGACCAGGATCATGTCCTTCAGGCGGTCGACGATCTTGAAGAGCCCGTCCGGCTGCAGCACGCCCACATCGCCCGAGCGGAAGAAGCCATCCGGCGTCATCACCTTCGCGGTCTCGTCCGGCCGGTTCCAGTATCCGGCCATCACCTGAGGCCCGCGAATGCATATCTCGCCCGGCTCCCCCATCGGCACGCTGTTGCCCTCGGCATCGCGGAGGTCGAAATCGGTGGACGGCACCGGATAACCGATGCCGCCGGTGAAATCCTGGATATCCGGGCGGTTGATGGAGGCCACCGGCGCGGTTTCCGAAAGGCCATAACCCTCGACGATGGCGCAGCCCGTGAGCGCCTTCCATTTCCGCGCCACGGCCTGCTGGGTGGCCATGCCGCCGGCCACGGAAAAGCGCAGCTTCGAGAAATCGAAAACCTTGATATCCGGATGGTTCGCCAGCGCGTTATAGAGCGTATTTACGCCCGACATCAGCGTGAAACGCGTGCCCTTGAGGATCTTGATGAAACCGGGAATGTCGCGTGGATTGGCAATCAGCAGGCAGGCCGCGCCCATCTTCATCATGAGGAGGCAGCAGCAGGTGAGCGCGAAGATGTGATAGAGCGGCAGCGCCGTGACCATCACGTTGTTCGGTACGGCGCGGATGGCCCAGCCGAGGAAGGCATCCGATTGCACGACATTCGCCGACACGTTCCGATGCGTCAGCGTCGCGCCCTTCGCCACGCCCGTCGTGCCGCCGGTATATTGCAGGAAGGCCACGTCATCGAGGGTCACGTCCACCGGGCGCAGCCCCGCGCGGCCACCCACGGCGATCACCTCCATGAAGGACACCGCCTTCGGGATGGACCAGGCGGGCACGACCTTTTTCACATGCTTCGCCACGAAGGAAACGATGGCGCCCTTGAAGCCCAGAAGATCACCCGCGCGGGCCACGATCACCTTCTTCACGCGCGTCTGCGGCAGGACCTCCTGCACGACATGCGCGAAATTCTCGAGCACGATGATGGCTTCCGCGCCGGAATCATTGAGCTGATGCGCGAGTTCGCGCGCGGTGTAGAGCGGGTTCACGTTCACCACCGTCAGACCCGCCATCAGCACGCCGAACAGGCTCGCCGGATAGGCCATGACGTTCGGCATCATGATGGCGACGCGGTCGCCCTTCCCGAGCCCCTGTGCCTGCAGCCAGCCGCCCACGGCGCGCGCCTTCTGCTCGATTTCGGAATAGGTCAGCGCCTTGCCGAAGGAGATGAAGGCGGGCTTTGCCGCATTTTGCCGGAAGCTTTCCTGCAGCAGGGCATTCAGTGTCGGCAGCCTCGCGACATCGATCTCGGTCGGCACGGCATCCGGGTAATGAGACAGCCAAGGGCGCGCAATCGCATTCATTCCAATCCTCCCCGAACCACCGCTCCAGACGATGGCCATTGTTCTCGCACGCCCGGTTGACCGGAACATTGTTTAGTTATGAACCAATTACGCTTTTATCACGGAAAACTAAAGCGTCCAGCCCCTCAAGCAAGCGCAAGCGGGAAAAGCCGGGATTGCCACGCGAAATGGGGGTGGAAATCAGGGCCGGCAGCGCTTGCAGGGCCGGAATCCGGCCTCCAGGCAGGCCTCGCGCCCCTCCAGGAAGCGGATGTTCTCCCGCTTCGGGCGCGCCGGACAGACCGGACGGCAGAAGATGCCCGTGCTCGTCACCGCCACGAGGAAGCAGCCTTCGGCGGCGGCATCGCGCGCGAGGAAGGCCGCCCAGCGGGTTTCATCGGTCACGAAATCCGGGGTCATGTCGTTGCCCTCCGGCGAAACAGGCGGCCATCGATCAGCCCGAGGCCGAGCCCGATCGTCGCCATGCCGAAGGCCTGCGACAGCGTGAGCCGCTCTCCCAGGAACAGGGTGCCCAGCAGGATGGCGCTGACCGGGATGAGAAAGGTGACGAGCGCGAGGTTCGTTGGCCCGGCCTTCACCAGCACCCGGAAGAACAGGATGTAGGCGAGAGCGGTGGAGAAGATGCCGAGGGCCAGGATGGACATGATCGCCGGGGTGCCCGGCAAGGGCAGGAGCCAGGGTTGGTCGATCAGCAAAACGAGCGGCGCCAGCATGAGGGTCGAGCCGATCATCTGCCCGGTCGCGGCCACGAGTGGCGGCACCGCATCCTTCTGCAGGCGCCGGCCCCACCAGCCGGAAATGGCATAGGAAGTCGTGGCTGCGAGCATCGCAAGCTGCGGGATGATCTCGACGGCGCCGAATTCGCCCCAGTCCCGCGCGAGCATCAGGGCGACGCCGCCCATGCCGACGAGCACGCCGGTGGCCTTCATGGGCGTCGCGCGCTCGGCGCCTGCCAGGTGCAGCAGCGCCACCGTGAAGAGTGGCGTCGTCGCGTTGAGGATGGAGGCAAGACCGCTGGGGATATGCCCCTGCGCCCAGACGATGAGCGAAAACGGCACCACGTTGTTGAACAGCGCCATGCCGAGCACCGACAGCACGAGACGCCGTTCGAGCCGGAAGGCCGGGCGCAGCACCGCCAGCACGGCCAGCAGCACGAGCGCCGCGATGACCACGCGCGCAAAGACGATGGTGAAGGGTGGCCATTCCCTGACGGCAATGGCGATGAAGAAGAAGGACCCGCCCCAGAGCATCGAGAGAAAGCCGAGCGTCAGCCAAAGATCCGCGCTCATCGGCTGGGAGGCCATGGGTGGAGCGGGCGGCGCGGCGGGCTTCGGCTGGTCGGTCATGCAGGACTCACGGGAGGCGGTCGGAAATCCAGTCCTAGGCCCGTTCGCTTCCGCGCTCCACCCGAATTCGCGCGCCTTGGCCCTGCCTCAGCCGCGCTGGGAGAAGCGGAAGCGAAAGCCGCATTGCGACCAGTTCCGGGGCTCGCCAATATCGATATGCACGCTCTTGGTGTGGCAATAGGTGCCCACGCCGCCCGCTTCCGGCAGGCTGCGCAGGTAGCGTGCGAGATCGGCGCGGGGAACACCCGGCATGTAGAAATCCGCCGCCATGCACTTGCGATGATAGGAGCCAAGCCGGCCGCGATAGCGTTGACCCGATGTGATGATCGGTGTCGTGCCGAAGCGGTCGCCAGCCTTGCGCACAAGCGCCATGAGTTCCGGCTTGAGACAGGCGATATCGACGTAATCCGTCTGCCTTTCCACATTCATCGGCTCGGGCGTGCGCTCCTCCTCCTTCTCCAGCTCCTCTGTGGTGGTCTCCTGCTGCTGAAGGGGGGGCTGTCGCATCGGGCGGAAGCCGGGGAAGGGAAGCGAGGCCAGCATGGTCGGGCGCTCGGCGAAGGAATCAAAATCGACGGCTTCCGGCGGCGACTCCGCGGGCGCCTCGGCCTGCTGGGCCGGCGGCTCCGGCTCTGGCGCGGGCACCGGCGTGCCGGGCCGGCGCGGAGGCAAGGGAAGATCGGGCACGGCCAGGAGCGGACCGGCAGGCACGCCCGGCGCGGAGGATTGCGGCGCCGGAGATTGCACCGGAGCCGGCGCGTTGGCCGGAGAAGATGCGGCAAGCGGCAGGACGGGCGCAGGCAAAACAGCCTCGAGGCCGGGGGGTCGAGGTGCCGGCGCGGTCGGATTCTGCACCACGGTCATGCGCTGGGGTGGCAGAGGCAGTTCCGGCGCGGGCAGGGCATTCAGCGGCGGGATTGCGAATTCGGCATCCTCCTCGGCGTCAGCCTGAGGCGCGATGTCGGTCTGCTGCGGCATTCGGAAAATCGAGAAGATGCCAGTCTGCGCCTCGACCACGGACGCAGCCGGCAGGAGGCCGAGCCAGAGCAGAACGCCGCAGGCAAGGCTCCGCATCCGGCCCTTGAGGGAACGATTCCGCAACGGCACCATGGGAGGGGCCACTACCGCCAACCGGCCCCTGCCTCAGGTGAGCAAGGCGCAGAAGCGCTGGATGCGGCGCCCCGCCTCCTCAAGCTTCTCGTTGGATGTGGCATAGGAGACGCGGAAGTTGGGGCCGAGACCGAAGGACGAGCCGTGAACCGTCGCGACGCCTTCCGCGGCGAGAAGTTCCATTACGAAATCCTCGTCGGTGGCGATCACCTTGCCCGAGGGCGCCTTCCTGCCGATCAGGGCGGCGCAGGAGGGATAGGCATAGAACGCGCCTTCCGGCTTCGGGCAGGAGAGGCCCTTCGCCTGGTTCAGCATGGAGACGATGAGATCGCGCCGTGTCTCGAAGGCCTTCTTGCTCATCGGGATGAAATCCTGGGGGCCGTTCAGCGCCTCCACGGCCGCCCATTGCGAGATTGTGGAGGCACCCGAGGTCTGCTGGCCCTGCACCAGATCCATGGCCTTGATGAGGATTTCCGGGCCCGCCGCATAGCCGATCCGCCAGCCGGTCATGGCATAGGCCTTCGAGACGCCATTCATGGTGAGGGTGCGGTCATAGAGTTTCGGCTCGACCTGCGCCGGGGTGGTGAATTCGAAATCGCCAAAGACAAGGTGCTCGTACATGTCGTCGGTCAGCACCCAGACATGCGGGTGGCGAAGGAGCACATCCGTGAGCGCCTTCAGTTCGGCGCGGGTATAGGCCGCCCCGGTCGGGTTCGACGGCGAGTTGAAGATCATCCACTTGGTCTTGGGGGTGATGGCCTTCTCCAGCGCTTCCGGCTGGAGCTTGAAGTTCGATTCCATGCCGGCCGTGACGAGCACCGGAGTGCCGCCACAGAGCAGCACCATCTCGGGGTAGCTCACCCAGTATGGCGCCGGGATGATGACCTCGTCACCCGGGTTCAGCGTGGCCATGAAGGCGTTGAACAGCACCTGCTTGCCGCCCGTGCCCACGATGGTCTGGCTCGGCTTGTAATCGAGGCCGGTCTCGCGCTTGAACTTGGCAGCGATCGCCTCGCGGAGCGCGGGGATGCCCGAGACGGGCGGATACTTCGTCTCGCCGCGCTGGATGGCGGCGATGGCCGCCTCCTTGATGTTCTGCGGCGTGTCAAAATCCGGCTCCCCCACCGAAAGCGAGATCACATCCTGGCCTTTCGCCTTGAGATCGCGCGCGAGTTGCGTGATCGCGATGGTCGCGGATGGCTTGATGCGGCTCAGGGCGTCGGCAATGAAGGCCATGGTGATGCTCTCCGGGAACGGGCGGATCAGTTTCGCGCGCAACTATTTTGATCAGCCGGGGGCTGGCGTTCGGCGCTGCTCCGCTTTATGTCTCTTGCCATGGGCCATCAAGGCCAAAGGGGGCAAAAAGCCGATCGGGATCGGATTTTTCGATCGGCTTCCCTTTCTCAACATCGTCTAGGGAGTGAATTCATGCTCAACCGTCGCCAGACGCTCGCTTGCGCGGGCGCTGCATTCGCCTTTCCGTTTGTGGCCCGTGCCCAATCGGGCTTTCCCACACGCACCATCACGATGGTCGTGGCCTACCCGGCCGGCGGTCCGACCGATGTCATCGCGCGGATCGTCGCCGCGACGATCGAGGAGGATCTCAAGCAGAAGGTGATCGTGGAGAACCGCGCCGGCGCGGCCGGCTCCATCGGCACGCGCGCGGTGGCGCAGGCCGAGCCCGATGGCCATACCATCACATTCGGCAACAACCAGACGCACGGCAACAACATGCTGCTGATGAAGCAGCCGGGCTATGACGCGATCGCCGATTTCGCGCCGCTCGCGGGCGCGGGAGCCTTCCCTCACGCCCGTGTGGTGAGAAACGACCTGCCGGCGAAGAACCTGCAGGAACTGATCGCGCTCGCGAAGAAAGAGCCGGGCAAGCTGAACTATGGCTCGACCGGCAATGGCTCCGGTTCGCATCTTTCCACCGAGTTGCTGATGCGGCGCGTGGGCATCCAGATGCAGCACATCCCCTATCAGGGTGCTGCGCCCCTGGTGCAGGACATTATCGGCGGGCGGATCGATGTGTCGCTCTCCACCCTGCCGAGCGTGCTGAAGCAGATCGAGGCCGGCCAGATGCGTGGCATCGGCGTGGCCAGCACCCGGCGCGCCTCGCAGCTTCCGAACATGCCGACCTTCCGCGAGCAGGGCGTCTCGAATGCCGATGCGGAGAGCTGGGCCGGCTTCTTCGCGCCCGCGAAGACCCCTGCACCGGTGATCGATCGACTCTCCCGCGCGATCATCAAGGCGATGCAGACCGAAGCCGTCTCCAGGAAGATCACCGATATGGGCTTCGCGCTGGATATCCGCCCGCCGGCGGAGTTCCGGGCCTTTCTCAAGCAGGAAATGGAGACCTGGGCGGATGTGGTGAAGGCGATCGGCCTGCAGCCCGTCTGAGGCCGCGCAAAAACCGGACGAGCGCGATGCCGGCGGATCACTCCGCCGGCATTTTCACGACATTGTTCAGCATGATCTCGGGGCGCTCCGCCGGTGGGGCCGGTTCGGCCGGATAGAGGTTCCCGGAAAGCTCGTCCTCCAGCGCGTCGATCACGTCGACAACCCGGCCGGCCGAGGCATACCAGAGGGCCACCTGCCTGTAATTGTCCACAAGCCAGGAAAAGGCCATCTGCGTCTGCTGGAAGGCCGCGCCGAGACTCACGAGATCGCCGAGGGTCAGCCCGCCCGCGAGATATTTTGGTGTCGCCAGCACGATGGCGAAGAGCGGCACCAGCACGCCATTGCCATTGGTGAACCAGGTGATGCGCGTGTGATATTGCACGATGCGGCGCGAACGCTCGACGACATTCCCGTAGGTATCGAGAATGGCCTGATGCCTGGCGGCCCCGCCACCTTCGGCCCGCACCTTCTCGGCATGTTCGCGCAGATGCGTCAAATCGAAGCGCAGGCGCGCCTCGCTCTCGTTCTTGCGGGCAATGGCGCCCACCAGCGGCCGGCCAACCCAGACGATCGCCGTGGTCATCGTCAGGCCATAGAGCACCGCCGCCAGCACCATGAAGGCCGGAATGGTCAGCGTCGTGCCCGAGATGGTCAGGGTCATCGAGCCACCGACCTTCCACAGGATGCCGATGAAAGCGATGAGCGCCAGGGCGGCCGAGAAGAAGCCAATCGCGAAATCCACCAGAGGGTCCAGCGCCACGCGCGCGTCATCCGCGATGCGATATTCGGGGTTCGGCGGCTCGCGGCCCTTCTCCTGCATCTGCCGGTAGCGGTCGCGGTCGATCCAGCGGGCGACAAGCGCCTTCACCACATATTCGCGCCACAGGACCTGCAAGGTCTCGCGCATGTAAACGACCAGAGCGCCGGCCCCCGCCCCGCCCAACACCAGCAGCGGGACCAGAGCCAGCACGAAAAAGGCGCGTGGTCCGTCCTTCGCTTCGAGCGCATTGAAAAGGCCCGATTGCCAGCGATTGATGCCGATATTGACGAAAAGGACGAGGATGAGCCCCAAAGCGAGGCCAAAGGTGTAGAAGAAGGCCCGCGACCGTGTCGCGCCCTGCCAGAAGCCGCCGGCCACCGCCCAGAACCGGCGGACGACATCGCGCTTGCGATGTTCGGAGAACGGCGTGAAGGCGCGGCTCGAATGGTCGCCCATGCCGCTCATTCTCTGCCGATCGCGGGCCTTCTGCCCCCGCTGCCGAAACTCGTCACACGCGTCTCCCGTCAGCCTGCCGGTTGATCCCGCAGCATCCTTATCCGTTCGAAAGCCAACCTGACATGAACAGGAAGGCCCCCTCGCTGGACGCATCAGGGCAAATTATGGCGGAGATGGCAAGTCCGGGAAACCGAATCGCGGAAACCGCGCGGGATCGGTGGTGGTTGAGGCGGCGGGCTTTCGCGCTATCTTCAGGCCTCTTCATCCGCCGAAGGAGTTGCCGATGCCCCGCCCCGTGACGCTGCTCGTGCTGGTCGCGCTCGCCGGATTGCCGACGCTCCCCGCCCTGGGACAGCCAGCGGAGGAGCCAAAGGTGGAAGTGGTCGCGCGCGGCCTCGTGAACCCCTGGGGCATGGCCTTCCTGCCCGATGGCCGTGCATTGGTGACCGAGCGGCCGGGGCGACTGCGCATCGTGAACCTGCGCGCCGGAGCGGCCGGGGCGCCCATCACCGGGCTTCCGCCGATCGCAGCCATGGGACAGGGCGGATTGCTCGGGCTCGCGCTCGATCCGGATTTCGCGACCACGCGGCAGGTCTTCCTGTGCTTCGCAGAAAGCCGCGATGGCGGCACCGGAACGAGCGTGTTCCGTGGCAGGCTTTCGGCAAGTTTCGCGGCCCTGGAGGAGGGCCAGGTGATCTTCCGGCAGATGCCGGCGGGCAATACCAGCCGGCATTTCGGCTGTCGCCTTGTCTTCGGGCGCGATGGCACCCTCTTCATCACGCTCGGCGATCGCGGGAACATGGAAAAGGAAGCGCAGAACCTCGCCAACCATATCGGCAAGGTCATCCGCATCACGAAGGACGGCACGGTTCCGCCCGACAATCCCTTCGTGAACCGCACCGATGCGAAGCCGGAAATCTGGTCCTACGGGCATCGCAACGTGCAGGGCGCGACGCTGCACCCGGAAACCGGGCGGCTCTACACCATCGAACATGGGGCGCGCGGCGGCGACGAGATCAACCAGCCGCAGGCCGGCAGGAATTACGGCTGGCCCGTCATCACCTATGGCATCGATTATTCCGGCGCGAAGATCGGCGAGGGCACCCGGAAGGCCGGCATGGAGCAGCCGCTCTTCTATTGGGATCCGTCCATCGCCCCTTCCGGCGCGATGTTCTATACCGGCGACAAATTCCCGAAATGGCGGGGCCATCTCTTCACCGGGGCGCTGGCGGGCCAATTGCTGGCACGCCTCGAGATGCGCAACGGGCAGGTCATCGGCGAGACACGCATGCTGGAGCGCGAGGGAGACCGCATCCGCGACGTGGTGCAAGGGCCGGATGGTTACATCTACCTGCTGACGGATGACCGCGAGGGGAAGCTGCTCCGCCTCGTGCCGCGGTGAAACGGCTCAGCCGAAGCGCAGTTTCATCACGAGAATGGCGAGCACGGGGACCAATGTGACGGTGTTCGCGCCGATGAGCGGCCAGGAACCGATCAGAAATCCGTAGATCAGCCACAGCGCGATTCCCACCGCGAGCATGCAATACATGGTGAGCGAGATGGCCGCGGTCTCGCGCGTGCGCAGCACCTTGATCGCCTGGGGAATCCAGCAGAGAGTCGTGATCGTCGCGGCGAGGGCACCGATGAGTTCGATCGTGGCGGGAGACATCGGGGGGCTCGCGGCGGAATCGGGAAGAACGGCTTCGCCTTGTCGATGGCGCAAAGCGGGGAATGAAAGCAAGTGTCAGTTCCTGTCAGGAGCCCCACGATTCTTGCCGCTTCCGGACTTGCCCCCCGCAGCCGGAGAAGCCATCTAGAGGGGATGGCGAAATCCCCGAAACCCTCGCGCGGCAAGGCTTCGCGGCCAGAGCTTCAACCACTCGACCCGCATCTCGCGGCCTTGCTCAATCCTGCCCTGAACCAGCCGGCGAAATCGCATCCCGGCGGGCGCGGCTTCGGCGAGAGGCCGCAATCGGGCTATGCCGCTGGTCCCGTGACGGGCGTGGACCCCAAGCTCGTGGCCTCCCTGGGCCTGCCGGACGAGGTGCCACTGTCGCGCAAGCGCGATGTCGCGACCGAACCCGCGCGCTACGATGACATTGCCGGCGCGAAGCCGCGCCGTGTGATGCAGGGCAATGTCGTGCCGCTGCTGCCCGACGATGCGCGCATGGGCGGGGGGCTCGACGGCATCTCGGAAGCGGATGCCCTCACCTCCACCGTGGGCGTGCAGGCGACACATGATGCGCTGCAGGAATTGCTGAAGAACGGCAATCCGCTCTTCCGCGAGAAGAAGGTCTGGGCGCCGCATCGCCCCGAGCGCCCGGCCAAGAGCGAGGGCGGCATCCGCTTCACCGTCAAGGCGCCTTTCGAGCCGCGCGGCGACCAGCCGGAGGCCATCCGCCAGCTGGTCGAAGGTGTTCAGC
>NZ_JBJTDY010000171.1:0-19810 GCF_046092605.1 Rhabdaerophilum sp.
GCTCTTCCCCACGGTCCTGGGCCAGCCGATCCCGCTCTGGCCGCCATTCCTTGACATGACGCCCGGCAAGCCGACGGCGATCATCGTCCAGGCCATCGCGGGGGGCGTGGTTCTGGCCGCCCTGATCTATGCCGCGCGGCGTGTCGTGCAGAGCAGGAAGGGCAACTGACAATGGAACTCCTTGCCAATCTTGCCCATGGTTTCTCGGTTGCCGTCACGCCAACCAACATCCTGCTCTGCCTCATCGGCGCGCTGGTCGGCACGCTGATCGGCGTTCTGCCGGGCATCGGCCCGATCGCGACCATCGCGATGCTATTGCCGATCACCTACAAGCTCGACCCCACCGGCGCGCTCATCATGCTCGCCGGCATCTATTATGGTGCGCAATATGGCGGCTCCACCACGGCCATCCTGGTGAACCTGCCCGGAGAAAGTTCATCGGTCGTGACCGCGATCGACGGCCACCAGATGGCGAAGAAGGGACGCGCCGGCGCGGCACTCGCCATCGCGGCCATCGGTTCGTTCATCGCCGGCACCTTCGGCACCATTCTCGTCGCCGCGCTTGGCAAGCCGCTGACCGCGGTGGCGCAGGCTTTCGGCCCGGCGGATTATTTCTCGCTGATGGTGCTCGGCCTTGTCTGCGCCATCGTGCTGGCCTCGGGCTCGGTGCTCAAGGCGATCGCGATGATCTTTCTCGGCCTCCTGCTCTCGACCATCGGCACCGATCTCGAGACGGGCGAGCAGCGCATGACCTTCGGCTTCCTGCCGCTGGCGGATGGCATCGAGTTCGTGACGCTCGCGATGGGCATGTTCGGCTTTGCCGAGATTCTCCGCAACCTCGAGAACCAGGAGAGCCGCGATCTCGTGCAGCAGAAGGTGACGAACCTGATGCCGACGAAAGCGGACATGATTGAAGCCGCGCCTGCCATGGCACGCGGCACGCTGCTCGGTTCGATCCTGGGCATCCTGCCGGGCGGCGGCGCGGTTCTGGCGGCCTTCGGCGCCTATACGCTTGAGAAGAAGCTCTCGAAGCGGCCACAGGAATTTGGGAAGGGAGCCATTGCCGGTGTCGCGGGTCCGGAATCGGCCAATAATGCGGCCGCGCAGACCTCGTTCATCCCGCTCCTCACGCTCGGCATTCCGCCGAATGCCGTGATGGCCGTGATGGTCGGCGCGATGACCATTCACGGCATCGTGCCCGGTCCGCAGATCATGACGAAGCAGCCCGATCTCTTCTGGGGCCTGATCGCCTCGATGTGGATCGGCAACCTGATGCTTGTCATCATCAACCTGCCGCTGGTGGGCCTGTGGGTGCGCCTGTTGCGCGTGCCCTACCGCATGCTCTTCCCCGCGATCCTGTTCTTCTGCGCGATCGGCGTCTATTCGATCAACAACCAGCCCTTCGATGTGGTGCTCACAGCCTTTTTCGGGCTGATGGGCTACCTGCTGATCAAGCTGGGCTTCGAGCCGGCGCCCATGCTCGTGGCCTTCGTGCTCGGCAAGATCATGGAAGAGAAGCTGCGCCAGGCAATGCTGCTCTCGCGTGGCGATCCATGGACCTTCGTGGATTTCTCGAAGCATCCGATCTCGGCCGGTCTGATCGTGGTCTCCGTTTTGCTGCTGATCCTTGCGGTCACGCCAGCGCTGCGGAAGAAGCGCGATGAGGTCTTCGTCGAGGAATGAGACAAAAAGGGCGGGCCCCACAGCCCGCCCTTTCCACATGGGATGCGGCCCTGGGTGACCCCACCTGTGGATTCCACGGACTTGCCGTCAGCGTGTTGCGCGCTACCGTTCAAGGGTAAGAAAGAACACGACACAAAAACGAGGGAGAAACTGATGTCGTTCACTCGCCGCCTAGTCATGGCCGGTTCGGCGCTGCTGCTGGGTATTGCCAGCGCAACTGCGCAGGCCTTCCCCAACAAGCCCATCACCATGATCGTCCCCTTCGCGGCCGGTGGCCCGACGGATATCATCGCCCGCATTGTCGGCGAGCACATGTCCCGCACGCTCGGCCAGACCACCGTGATCGAGAACGTTGCCGGCGCCGGCGGCACCACCGGCATCACCCGCGCGGCGAAGGCCACGCCCGATGGCTATACCATTGCCATGGGCCATATGGGCACCCATGGCGCGGCAGCGGGCCTCTACCCGAACCTGGGCTATGACCCGCAAAAGGACTTCGAGCCGATTGGGCTCGCAGCCGGCACGCCGATCGTGATCGTGGCGCGCAAGGATTTCCCGGCCAATAACCTGCAGGAATTCATGAAATACGTGCAGGCGAACCAGAAGACGCTGAATGCCGCCCATGCCGGCGTCGGCTCGGTCTCGCATATCACCTGCGTATTGCTGCATTCCATGCTGAAGGTCGATGTGAACGAAATTCCCTATCGCGGCACGGGTCCGGCCATCAACGATCTCGTGGCGGGCAAGGTCGATTATGTCTGCGATCAGATCGTGAGCGTCTCCGAGCAGGTGAAGGGCGGCACGATCAGGGCCTATGGCATCGCGACGCCCGCCCGTAGCCCCTCACTGCCCGATGTGCCGACCACCATCGAAGGCGGCCTGCCGGAATTCCAGGTCTCGGCCTGGAACGCGGTCTTCGCGCCGAAGGGCACCCCGCCGGACGTGCTCGCCAAGCTCCGCGACGCGCTCGTGAAGGCCGTGACCGATCCCGGCACCAGGAAGAAGCTCGAGGATCTCGGCGGCGTGGTACCGGATGCCAGGGGCGCTTCGCCGGAAGCGCTGGCGGAACTCGTGCGCTCGGAAAACACCCGCTGGGTGGCGCTGCTGAAGGAGCGTGTGAAGCAGTAAGGCCTGTTCTTCCCGGAACCGTTACGGCCGCGTCTCCCTGCGAGGCGCGGCCTTTTCTTTTCGGGCGGCCGGGCCTAATCGTGGTGCGACATGCCCGCCTCCACCGAACAGCCTTCCCTGCCACCTCTGTCTCCGCGTGTTCGGAAAGCCATCTGGGGCCTCGGCTTCACGCAGATCATCGGCTACGGAACCACCTATTACCTGCTGGGGCTGATGGGCACGCTGATGATGCGCGATCTCGGCCTGTCCAAATCCGTGATGCTCGCGGGCGTATCGCTCACGCTGCTGACCTCTGGCCTCGCCGGGCCGCTGGTCGGCCGCTTCCAGGATCGCCAGGGCTCGCGCGTGGTGATGGCCCTGGGGTCGGTGCTGATGGGGCTTGGCCTGCTGGTGATCGCGATCGCCAAGGGGCCGGTGCTCTATTTCGTGGGCTGGGGCATCGTGGCCCTGGGCTCGCCGCTCTCGCTCTACAACGCCTCCTTCACCTCGCTGGCGCGGATGTCCGGCCAGAACGCCCGCCGCGCCATCGTGCTGCTGACGCTGATCGGCGGGCTCGCCTCCTCGATCGTCTGGCCGGTGACTGCGGCGCTGCTGACCGTGCTCGAATGGCGCAGCCTCGTGCTGATCTTCGGCGTGGTGAATATCCTGACCTGCGCTCCGCTTCATGCCTGGCTGCTGGACGGGCGCGAACAACAACTGGATGGCGCGCCCCTGCCTCAGCCCGTGCCGGCGGGCCTGAAGCCCGAGGGACAGACGACGGCCTTCCTGCTGATGACCGTGATGCTCGCCTGCATCGCGCTCGTGGGCAATGGCTGGTCGATGCTCGCCTTTCCCATGCTGGAGGGGCTGGGCTTCACCTTCTCCGAAGCCGTGTTGGTCGCGAGCCTCGTGGGCGTGTTCCAGGTGCTCGGCCGCCTAGGCGAAATGGCGAGCGCGCAGAAGCACCCGGCCCTGCGCACGGCGCAGGTCTCCAACACGCTTTTTGCCATCAGCTTCGTGCTGCTCGCGCTGTCGAAGGGCGTGCTTCTTGGCGGCATCCTGTTCGCGGCAGCCTATGGCATCGCGAACGGCCTCAACACCATCGTGAAGGGCACGCTGACCCTCGCACTCTTCGGTTCGCAAGGCTATGGGGAACGGCTCGGCAAGGTGACCTTGCTGCCCAGCGTGGCCGCGACCGTCGCGCCGGTGCTCGGCGGGCTGATCATCGACCGATCGGGCGCCTCGGGCATCACGATCGCCTTCATGGCGATGGGCTTCCTCGCGATGAGCCTGATGGTGCTTCTCTCGCGCCATTGCAACCGGCACGCCGTCGCGTGATCGCGATGCAGGTTGTGATGCGGGTTGCGATGCGACAAGCCGCCTGCCATCTTTGTCCCAGGGCTTGCAGAGCCTCGTTCCCACCCCTCGCGGAGTAGCCATGCGCCCCGATCAATCGCCCGTTATCCGTCTTTCGGAATATTGCCCGCCGGATTTCCTGATCGACCACGTCGCGCTCGATTTCCGGCTGCATCCATCCGGGACGGTGGTGGACGCGGTGCTCACGCTTCGCCGCAACCCCAAGGGCCGCGCCGGCGCGGCCCTGTCGCTCGATGGCGAGGATCTGACGCTGCTCTCCGTGGCGCTGGAAGGAAAGGAACTCGCCGCCTCGGCCTATGAGGTGAGCCCGGAGAAACTCGTCATTCCGGATGTTCCCGATGCTTTCACGCTGGCGCTGAAAACCGAGATCAACCCGGCCGCGAATACCCGCCTGATGGGCCTTTACCGCTCGAATGGCGTCTATTGCACGCAATGCGAGGCGGATGCCTTCCGGCGCATCACATACTTCCTCGACCGACCCGATGTGATGTCGACCTATTCCGTGCGCATCGAGGCGGAAAAGGCGGAAGCGCCGCTGTTGCTTTCGAACGGCAACCCCGTGGGTGCTGGCGACATTCCCGGCACCACGCGCCATTTCGCGCTGTGGGAAGACCCGCACCGGAAGCCGGCCTATCTTTTTGCGCTGGTCGCCGGTGATCTCGATCGGGTAACCGACACTCACACAACACCCTCCGGCCGTCGCGTGACGCTCAATGTCTATGTCGAGAAGGGCAAGGGGAACCGCGCGGCCTATGCGATGGACAGCCTCATCCGCTCCATGAAGTGGGACGAGGAGAAGTTCGGGCGCGAATATGATCTCGACCTGTTCAACATCGTCGCCGTATCGGATTTCAACATGGGCGCGATGGAGAACAAGGGCCTGAACATCTTCAACGATCGCTACATTCTCGCGACGCCGGAGACCGCCACCGATCAGGATTATCACAACATCGAAGCCATTGTGGCGCATGAATACTTTCACAACTGGACGGGTAATCGCATCACCTGCCGCGACTGGTTCCAGCTCTGCCTGAAGGAAGGGCTCACCGTTTTCCGCGACCAGGAATTCTCCTCCGACGAGCGCTCTCGCCCGGTGGAGCGGATCGCGAATGTGCAGACCCTGCGCGCGGCGCAGTTCGTGGAGGATGCGGGACCGCTGGCGCATCCGGTCCGGCCGCATCAATATAAGGAAATCAACAACTTCTATACGGCTACGGTCTATAACAAGGGCTCCGAGGTGATCCAGATGCTCCGGCTCCTGATCGGGCCGGCGAAGTTCCGCGAGGGCATGGATCTCTATTTCGAACGCCACGATGGTGAGGCCTGCACGGTGGAACAGTTCATCCGCTGCTTTGCCGATATCTCGGGCCGAGATTTCACGCCGTTCATGCGCTGGTACGATCAGGCCGGCACGCCGCTGGTGACCGTGCGCGACGCGTTTGACGCAGCCACGGGGCGCTACACGCTGCATTTCCAGCAGGCGACGAAACCCACGCCAGGCCAACCGGAAAAGCACCCTCAGGTCATTCCCGTCAGTCTCGGCCTGCTCGATCCGCAAGGCCAAAGCCTCGTTTCCGACGATCTTTTCGTGCTCGATGGCGCGGAAGGGCAAAAGACCTGGGATAACATGCCCGCGCGGCCCATCCCGTCGCTGTTCCGCGGCTTCTCGGCGCCGGTGCGTGTGGAGATCAACCGGCAGCCGGGCGACCTGCTCGTGCTCGCGGGGCATGATCCGGACCCGTTCAACCGCTGGCAGGCTTTGCAGGATGTCGCGATCGACCTGCTGAAGCGCTCGATCGCGGGCATCCGCAAGGGCGAAGCACCGCTGGCCGATCCGACGCTCGCAGCAGCGCTGGAGCGCCTCATCCGTCACTCGGATGCCGATCCTGCCTTTGCGGCGCTCGCCATCGCGCTGCCGCGCGAAACAGAGATGGCCCGCGAGATCGGGCAGGATGTGGACCCCGATGCCATCGGCACGGCGGTCACAGCGCTCTGGAGGTTCATCGGCCAGAGCGTCGGCAGTCTCGCGCGCGAGCGCTACGACGCCTTATCGAAGCCCGTGCCGTTCAGCCCCGATGCGGCGAGCGCGGGCAAGCGCGCTCTGGCCCTTCGGCTGCTGAATTACCTGATTGCCGCCAATCCGGCCGAAGGGGCAGGCCTTGCTCTCGCCCAGTTCGAGCGCGCAAACAACATGAGCGACCGCGCCAATGCCCTCTGGGCGCTGGTGACGGCGGATCGCCCGGAGCGCGATCAGGCTTTCGCGGCGGCGGAAGCGCGGTTCCGCGATGATCCGCTGCTGCTTGACCTCTGGTTCACGCTCAATGCCAGCATTCCCGGCAAGGCGGGACGCGAACGGGTGGAGGCGCTGCTGAGGCACCCGAAATTCACGCTCGGCAACCCCAACCGCGTGCGCGCGCTGGTAGGCGCCTTCGCCAACGGAAACCCGCGCGGCTTCCATGCGGCGGATGGCGCGGGTTACCGACTCGTGGCCGATGTGATCGGCGAGGTGGATGGCAAGAACCCGCAGCTCGCGGCGCGGCTGGCGACGGCATTCCGCACCTGGAAGGCGCTGGAAGCCGGCCGTCGAACGGAAGCAGAAATGGCGCTGCGCGGGCTGGTGGCCCCGGACCGATCACGCGATCTGTCGGACATTCTCGAGCGGTCCCTCGCCTGAGGCCGAAATAGGCCCGGTCGCCATCGGTGGCCGGGCTGCACGCTCGACAAAAGTTAAAAAATTTTTAATGCAACTTTTGGGTGAAGTTATTGCAAGCATCTCCGCGATTGCCATGAATCGGCCCGAACATAAAAAGAACAGATAGAGTCCGCAAGGAATCCATTTTTGCGCCCTTGGCGCAACCGCAAGATGCGATGCGTTTTTTCCAACCCAAAGGTGCACCGAACGGCCGCCCCCCTCCTCTGGACAGCGAGTCGAACGTCGATTCAACTGCAGGTGATTCGGGGGCGATGCGGCACATTCTCCTGATTCAATAGGATCGTCGAGGGGGCAGGAATGGTGCGGGATTTCGCGGCCAGCTGGGGCTTATTGCGTCCTTTTTCCAAGTTTCTTGGTTCAGGCCAGTCGCACAATCCGGGTCAGGCTGTCCGGAATGATCTCCCCGAAGCCACCGATCCGCTGCTGGATCGGGTGGTGCCAGCGCTGGTTGTCACCTTCCTGATCATCGCGGGCTACAGCATGTTCGCCCAATACACGACCAGCCGGCGTGACATGCTCGTCACCAGCGAGCAGGCTCTTGCCGTCGCGGCGCAGATGTTCGTGTCGGAAGCCGCCGCGCGCCATCATTCGGGCGGAGATGCCGCCGATTCCGTTCTCCATGTGCCACCGGGCGCCGATCTTCCGGGCCGGGCCTTCCTCATCATCGGGCGTGAGGGCCGGGTGCACCGTTCCAGTCGCCTCGACATCACCTATGGTCGGATGGCCGTGAGTCTGTTCGCGGCGGGCGAGGATGTGCTCTCGCCGCGCGCGCTTGGCGAGATGCGCCAGATAACGCTGGCGGATGGTCGACCTGCGAGCCTGATTACCCGCGAAATCGTGACCGGCCAGACCCTTGTCGCCTATCAGCCGGTCGAGGATGAACTCACCAACTGGCAGCATCATGCCTCGGTCATCTCCGCCTTGCTGCTGGCCTTCGGTGCCGTCACGATCGCCTTCTGCCTCGCCTTCTACAAGCAGCGCTCCCGCGCAAGAGACACCGAGCAGAGTGCCCAGCGCCTATTCAACCGGTTCGAGCTGGCTCTCGACCGTGGGAATGTCGGCCTTTGGGATTGCCGGATCGGCGCAAGCCATCTCTGGCTGTCGAATTCCATGTTTCGTCTTCTCGGGCTGGAGCCGCGCGAGCGCATGGTATCGCGCAGTGGCATCGAAGCGCTGATCCATCCGGCCGATCTCTCCCCGCTCGATGCGGTGGAGAAGAGCGCGTTCCAGGCGGGCGAGATCGACCATATCTTCCGGATGCAGCATGCCAAGGGCCATTGGGTGTGGCTGCATATGCGCGCCGCGCGCCTTGCGGAAAACAACTCGCAGCCGCAGCGCCTGCTGGGCGTGGTGATGGATGTGACCGCCGAGCGCGAGGCCGCCGCCGAGAGCGAGCGGGCGGAAATGCGCCTGCGCGATGCCATCGAGAGCATTTCCGAAGCCTTCGTCCTCTGGGACGAGAACAACCAGCTTGTGCTCTGCAACTCGAAGTACCGTTCCTTCCACCAGCTCAGCGACACGGCCACCCGTCGCGGCACGCGCTACCAGAACGTGATGGCCGAGGCGCAGGAGCCGCGCATCATGATCGAGATCGACCGGGAAACCGATGACGAAAACAAATCCTGTGCCTATGAGGCGCAATTCGAGGATGGACGCTGGCTGCTGATCAGCGAGCGCCCGACTCGCGCCGGCGGCTTCGTTTCGGTGGGCACCGACATCACCACGCGAAAGGCACAGGAAGACCGACTGCTGGAAAACGAACGCCAGCTGCGCATCACCATCGCCGATCTCGCGGCCTCGCGTGAAGCCTTGCGCAAGCAGGCGCAGGAGCTTGCCGATCTTGCCAATCTTTACCGCGACCAGAAGGCCGAGGTGTTGAGCGCCACGAAGCTGAAGGCCGAGTTCCTGGCCAATATGAACCACGAGATCCGGACACCGCTGAACGCCATCCTCGGCTTTGCGGAAGTGATCGAGAACGAGGTTCTTGGCCCTGTTACCTGCGCGAAATATCGCGATTACGCCGCGCATATCCGGATTTCCGGCGGCAACCTGCTCACCATCATCGATGACATCCTCGAGATGGCCCATATCGAGGCCGGCCGCGTGAAGATCGAGCGCTCCTCCAGCGCCATCGCCAACCTGCTCGAGGATGCGGCGACAGGCGTGGCACTCGATGCCGCCAAGAAGCATGTGCGCATCGAGATCGATCCAACTTCGGCCAGGCCGGAAGGCCTCCTGCCCGTGGAGCTCGATATCCGCGCGACGACGCAGGCCCTCATCCACCTCACCCGCAACGCCATCCGCCTCTCGCCCACGCATGGAACGGTCACGATGCGCGCGCGCCGGCAGGGCGACTACATCAACATCTTCATCTCGGACAGGGGTTGCCATCTCTCGCAGAGCGATATCGGCACGCTCACGAAGCCCTTCGGGCATATCGACGGCATGCTGCATGATGGCTGCAAGGGTTCCGGCCTCAGCGTCGCCATCGCGCGCGGGCTCGTCGAACTGCAGGGCGGCACATTGCGCATCCGCTCCGCGCCGGAGCTCGGTGCGATCATGATGCTGCACCTGCCGATTGTGCAGCGCCCGCACCAGCTCGACCTGCCGATGGCCTGAGTTACTTCACAGGACCGATCCGCCGGGAGAAGATGGCGCGCACCTCGTGCTGAAGGCGATCGAGATCCGCCGAAAGCGGCGGGAAATCCGGGTAATCGAGCAGACGCGCGATCTGCCGACGTAAGGTGATGCTGGTCTCATTTTCGGCAAACGCGCCCGGCAATACCAGCCGCGCCACCTGCTGGAAGCCGATCTGCACATCCCAGGCGGCGAGCAGCGTCTCCGTTTCCTCCGCCGTCAGCAGGCCAACCTCTCCCGCAAGCGCCAAACGGGAGCGGGTGTTGCCTTCCCTCAAGGCAGGATGTTCCACCGCGTGCAGCAGCGCGAAGGCCTGCGTGATGAATTCGAGATCGACGAGCCCGCCAGGGCGATCCTTCACGTCGAAGCGGTCGCGGCCCGGCTTTTCCGTATGCATCAGCGCGCGCATGGCGGCGGTTTCGCGCTTGACCCGGACCTCGTCGCGCTTCAGGGCAACGAGCGCACGAATGCTGTCCGTCAGGGCGCGCGAGAGTCCGGCATCCCCCGTCAGCATGCGCGCACGGGACAATGCGAGATGCTCCCAGAGATCGCTCTCTTCCGAGGCGAAGTACTCCTGGAAGGCCGAGAGCGAGGCCGCCACCGGCCCCTTCTTGCCCGAGGGCCGCAGGCGCAGATCCACCTCGTAAAGTGTGCCCGCGCGCATCGGCGCGGAGAGCGCCGCGACAAGGCGCTGGGTGAGCTTGGCGTAGTATTCGCTGGTCATCAGCGGCTTGTCGCCATCCGACCACGCGTCGCCGGGCGCCTCGTAGACAACCACAAGGTCGAGATCGGAATTGGCCGTGAGTTCGCGCGAACCGGCCTTGCCATAACCGATGATGGCAACCTGCCCGCCCGGAATTTCTCCATGGCGATCGGCGAATTCGCGTCGCACGCGAGCAAGAACAAGCCGCAGGATGGCCTCTGCCAGCACGGTATGCACCTCACCGAGATCCCCGACCGGGATGAGGCGGGACAGCGCGCGCGTGCCGATGAGGAAGCGCTCGCCGCGCAGGAGGTGGCGCGCACGCTCCAGCGCCATCTCGTAATCCGTCTCGCGTTCGAGGCGCGGACCCAGGCGCGTTTCGGGATCTGGCCCGAGATTGGCGAAATCCGGGTCGATCAGCACGTCGAGCACATGCGGAGATTGCGCCACCATCTGCGAGAGACGCGGCGCAGTCCCGAGGCATTCCGCGAAAAGCTGGCGCAGGCTCGCATTGGAATTGAGGATCGTGAAGAGTTCCACCGCCGCCGGCATGCGCTGGAGCGCGCCATCCAGCGCAAGGATCGCGCCATCGGGATCAGAGGCGCGGCCGAAGCTTTCGAGCAGGCCGGGCACGAGTTCGGTGAGCACCTCGCGGGCGCGCGGCGTCGTCACCGCCGGGCGGCGGCCGAAATGCCAGCCGCGCACGGTTTCCGCCACTCTTTCTGGCTGCTTGAAGCCCAGGCGCTTCAGCGTTTCGCGCGTCTCGGGGTCTGTGTCGACACCCGTGAAAACAAGGCTGCCCGCGCCGGAGGCGAGCGCCGGGCCGCCTTCGAACAGGCGCGCGTAATGATGCTCCACACGCCGCAGCGCGCGCGTCAGGTGTTTGTCGAACTGCGCCCGCGTCATGCCGCAGAACCGGGCGAAACTGGCGAGTTCCTCCTCGGTTTTCGGCAGTTTCTGCGTTTGCTCGTCGTTGATCATCTGCACGCGATGCTCGAGCGTGCGCAAAACACCATATGCCTCTGTCAGGTCCCTGGTGGCCTCCGGTGTAATCCAGGTCTCGCGGCAGAGGGCATCGAGCATGTCGAGCGTGCGGGAGCCGCGCAAGGAGGGCCGTCGCCCGCCATAGACCAGTTGCTGGGTCTGCACGAAGAACTCGATTTCGCGGATGCCGCCACGGCCAAGTTTCAGATCGTGGCCGGAAATCGCGATCTGGTCGTGGCCCTTCACGGCGTAGATCTGCCGCTTCATCGCGTGAATATCGGCGATGGCACCGTAATCGAAGTATTTCCGCCAGATGAAAGGCTGCAATTCCTGGAGATAGGCCTTGCCTGCGGCCTCGTCGCCTGCGACCACGCGGGCCTTGATCATCGCCGCGCGTTCCCAGTTCTGGCCCACGGTCTCATAATAGGCGAGCGCGGCATTGACGGGCATGGCGATGGGCGTGGTGCCCGGATCGGGCCGGAGGCGCAGGTCCACGCGGAGAACATATCCATCCGCCGTGCGCTGCGAGAGAATGCTGGCCATCGCCTTGATGATCGCGACGCAGCGATCGAGATGATCCGAATGGTCGCGCAAGGCAGGCGCTTGCGGATCATAAAAGCAGCCGAGATCGATATCGGAGGAGTAGTTCAGCTCGCGCGCGCCATGCTTGCCGAGGGCGAGCACGAAGAGGCCGAGGCCCTCGAAAGGCTTCTGACGATCCGGGATCGCGAGGTCGTTCCCATGATGGTGAATCGCGATCCGGAGCGCGGCGCGCGTTGCCTCATCCGCGAGATCGGACAGCGCGCGCGTGACAGCAACGATATCGAACACGCCACCGAGATCAGCCATCGCGACGAGAAGCGCATGACGGTTCCGGGCCTGCCGCAGGGCCTTCATGCCGGCCTGAAGATCGCCCGCGCGGCCGGCGGCGCGCATCCCTTCGAAAATGGTTTCGAGGCTGGCTTCGGGCGAGGTCGCCAAGAAATCCGCCACCGCGGCCGGGTCACGCCGCACCAGGCGCCAGAGGAAGGGCGAACCTTCGGAAATGCCTGCAAGCAGCGACTTCGCCATCTCCTGCCCTTCGAGGAGGGCGGCGAGCGGACGAGCCTCCTCCTCGGCCAGCACATCCGCGAGGCGGGATGTGCCGGGCTTTCCGGATTTCGGGGCGGAGACAAGGCGGGAGAGGAGCGAGGCGGGAACGTTCATGCCTCTTTTTCGGGCAGTACAGGGCCTTGCGCAAGGCTCCTTCCGGCGGAACCCACGGCCTCCGGCAGCACAAGCACGGCCTTGAGGCCCGGCGCGTTGTCCTCCAGCCGCAATTCGCCGCCATGGAGCCGGGCGATGGCTGCAACGAGCGACAGCCCGAGGCCAAGGCCGGGCTTGGCGCGGCTGGCATCAAGGCGCACGAAACGTTCCACCACCGCCTGACGCTTGTCCTCCGGAATGCCCTCGCCGCGATCCGCCACGGCGATGCGGATCTGCCCGCCGGATTTCTCCGCCGAGATGGTGAGCGAGCCGCCGCCTTCCGGCTTCAGGCCGTATTTCAGCGCATTGTCGATGAGGTTCGAAAGCGCCTGCCCAATCAATTCCCGATTGGCATTCGCCACGAGACCGGTGCCGAGCTTCGTTTCAAATGCGAGACCTGCCTCTTCCGCGAGCGGTTCGTAAAGCTCGGCGAGGCTTGAGACGATCTCTTCGAGCTTCTGCGGCTTGAGGGAGGTCGCAAGGTTGCCGCTCTCGGCGCGCGCGATCATTTGCAGGGCATCAAAGATGCGAAGCAGGTTGTCGCTTTCCTCGATGGCGCGCTCCAGCGCAGTCTTGGCGTCCTCCAGCGTTTCGGCCTTGCGAAGAGCGTCTTCCGCGCCATTGCGCAGGCGCGTGAGCGGTGTTCGCAGGTCATGCGCGACATTGTCCGAGAGGTCACGCAGACCGGTCATCAACTCGCCGATGCGATCGAGCATGGCGTTGAGATGCAGCGCGAGACGATCGAATTCGTCGTTCGTGCTGGTCACCGGCAGGCGCTCGGCAAGGTTGCCGGCCATGATCGCGGCGGAGGTCGTCGCCACGCCCTCGACGCGCATGAGCACGCGGCGCGTGACGAACCACGCCCCAAACCCACCCATCAGCACCACCAGGAGCAGGGAGAACCCGCGCGCGCGGCGGATGGTGACGCGCAAGCGATCCTGCTCTTCGAGATCGCGCCCCACGAAAAGCCGCAGGCCGGAGGGCAGGATGAAGGTGCGCACCTTGGCACGGCGTGCGACCTCCTCGGCCTCGTCCGGCCAGTTGTAGCGCAGCTCGCTCCAGCCCGGGCTGACCGATTGCGCCGGAACGCGGAGGATCGCGTTGCCGGTCATCGCGTCGCCGCGTGCATCCACGAGGAGGTAGAGGAAAGAGCCGCTCTGCCGGCCGCGCCGCTCGATCACCGCCACGAGGCGCCGCAAGCCGCCCTGCCGGTATTGCTCGGCCAGCGCGTTGATCTCGGTCTCGATGGTCTCGGTGATCTGCGCATCGAGCAGGCGACGCGTGTTCCAGGCGATGTATCCGAGGATGATGCCCGAGAAGAGCGCGAAGATGAGAAGGTAGAAGGCGGAAAGCTTGAAGGCCGTGGTGCGCGCCATGCGGCCCAGCCCGCCCAGCCAGCCTCCCTGGTTTCCTGTGGAGGGCGAAGCCGGAGCCATGCCTCAGCGGCCGAGATCGCGGATCATGTAGCCCGCACCTCGAATGGTATGGAGCAGCGTCGCCTGCCCCTTGCGCTCGATCTTGCCGCGCAGGCGCGAGACATGGACATCAATGACATTCGTCTGAGGGTCGAAATGGTAATCCCACACATTCTCGAGCAGCATCGTGCGCGTCACCACCTGCCCGGCATGGCGCATGAGATATTCGAGCAGGCGGAATTCCCGTGGCTGGAGCGGGATATCCTCGCCCGCGCGGCTCACGCGATGGGCGAGGCGATCGAGTTCGAGATCGCCAACCTTGTAGATCAGTTGTGCGCTTTGCGGGTTCTGGCGGCGCGCGAGCGCCTCGACACGCGCGAGGCACTCGGTGAAGGCGTAGGGCTTGGTGAGATAATCGTCGCCACCGGCGCGCAAGCCGAGCACGCGATCATCCACCTGCCCGAGGGCGGAGAGAATGAGCACCGGCGTGGCGCGCTTCTCGGCGCGCAGGGCCATGATGAGCGAAAGGCCATCGCGCTTGGGCAGCATGCGATCGACCACGAGAACGTCATAACTGCCGGCGAGCGCCATCTCGAGGCCAGTCTCGCCATCCGCCGCGAGGTCAGCTACGTGACCAGCCTCGTTCAGCGCGCGGGCCAGATAGCGACCGGCTTCGGAATCATCTTCGACGACGAGGATTTTCATGCGGACATGGCTCACTCAGCTGCCCGGTTACAACGCCATGCGCGAGCCAGCGCCGTCAAGGCGAAGGTGGGTTCGGTCCTGCGTCCGGCAGTGAAGCGGGGGGCGACGGAGAGTGCTACGGCCAGCCACAGGACCTCGATGCCAACAATGCCTGCCCGCAACTGGCCCGAAGCTTTCGGGCGCATGACATTTCGGTAAGGAAGTCAGGCCTGGTCGCGCCTGGCCAGCAGTGCTTCGAGCGCCTGCTTCTCGGCTTCGGCCAAGGGGGCGGACTCGGGCGTGGCGACAGCCTCGGCGGGCCGCCCGAACAGCGAACGCGCAGCGAAGATGCCTCCCGCCAGCGCAATGGCCGGAAGGCTCCAGAGCAGCGCGGTCGAGAAGGAAAACGGCGGCCGGAGCAGCACGAATTCGCCATAGCGCGCGACGAGAAACTGGCGGATGGCGCTGTCGCTGTCGCCGGCCGAGATCCGCTCCCGCACGAGGCGGCGCAAGTCGCGCGCGAGTTCGGCGTCCGAATCGTCGATCGACTGGTTCTGACAGACCAGGCAACGCAGCTCCGCCGAGAGCTTGCGGGCGCGCGCTTCCTGCGCGGCATCCTTCAGCTGCTCGCCGGGCTGCACGGCCATCGCCGTGCCCGACAGGACCAGCGACCCGAAAACCAGCGCCCGGCGGGAAAGCGCGCTCATTCGGCCGGCTCCAGACGCTCGGGACGGCGGGCAGCAACCCGCGGAGCGCCAACCCGCAGGCGACGATCCGAGAGCGAGAGGAGGCCGGCCAGCGCCATCAGCACAGGCCCGAGCCAGATGAGCGTCACAAAAGGCTTCCAGTAGGCGCGCAGATCGACATGGTTTCCATCCGAGGTCTCGCCAATCGCGACATAGACCTCGGAGAAGCCGACGCCATGGCGACCGACCTCGGAGGTTGGCATCTGGCGACCGATATAGACGCGTTTCGCCGGGCGCAGTTCGGCCACCTGCCGCGTTCCGTCATGCACCACGAAATGCGCCACGGTGGATGTATAGTTCGGGCCGGAATAGGGCGCGATGCCGCGCAGCGTGAGAGAGTATTCACCCAGCTTCACGGTCTCGCCCGGCTTCATCGAGACGATCGCCTCCTTCTCGAAGGCGGTGAAGGCGATACCAATCACCATGATACCCACACCGGCATGGGCCAGTGCAGTGGCAAGGAAGGTGCGCGGCAGGCCGATGAGACGGTGCAAGGCACCGGCGGTGCCGCCGCGCATGACGCGTTCGCGGATCTCGTCGAGCGAGGCCAGCAGGATGAAGATCCCGAGACCGATCGCAATGATCGCCAGAGCCGGACCACGTCCAATGTGGTAGGCAACAACGAGTGTCGCCAGCAGGCTCAGCCCCATCGCAAAGACCATGCGCTGGGCAACTCCCAGCAGGTCCCCTCGCTTCCAGGCAAGGCGCTGGCCGAAGGGAATGGCCACGAAGAGCGGCAACATCAGCGGCACGACGGTAAGGTTGAAGAAGGGCGGGCCCACCGAGATCTTCTGTCCGGTCACACCTTCGAGCGCCAGCGGGTAGAGCGTCCCCACCAGCACCGCCAGCGCCGCCACGGCGAGGAGCAGGTTGTTCAGAACCAAAGCACCCTCACGGCTGACCGGCGCGAAGAGCCCGCCCGCTTCCATCGCCCGGGCACGAAGCGCGAACAAAGTGAAGGAGCCGCCGATGAAGGCTATGAGGATGATGAGAATGAACAATCCGCGCTCCGGGTCCACCGCGAAGGCATGCACCGAGGTCAGCACGCCGGAACGCACCAGGAATGTTCCGAGAAGCGAGAGCGAGAAGGTGATGATCGCGAGCAGGATGGTCCAGATCTTCAGCGCCTCGCGCTTCTCCATCACGATCGCGGAATGCAGGAGTGCCGTTCCCGTGAGCCACGGCATCAGGGAGGCGTTCTCCACCGGGTCCCAGAACCAGTAGCCGCCCCAGCCAAGCTCGTAATAGGCCCAGTAGGAGCCCATCGCGATGCCCAGGGTCAGCGTAATCCAGGCCACGAGGTTCCATGGACGCAACATGCGCGCGAAGGCCGCATCGATCCGACCGACGATCAACGCGCCGGCCGCGAAGGAAAACACGATCGAGTAGCCGACATAGCCGAGATAGAGCAGCGGCGGATGGATCGCGAGGCCGGGGTCCTGCAGGATCGGGTTCAGATCGCGCCCCTCGAACGGAGCCGGGCCGAGGCGCAGGAACGGATTGGACGCGAAGAGAACGAAGGCGAGGAAGGCCGCGGCGATCATCGCCTGAACGGCTAGAGTCGCGCCGAGCAGGTCATTGGGAAGATTGCGGGAGAACACCGCGACGCCGGCGCCGAACAGGGCGAGGATCAGCACCCAGAGCAGCATCGAGCCCTCATGGTTGCCCCAGACGCCGCTCCATTTGTAGATCAGCGGCTTCAGAGTATGCGAGTTCTCGTAGACATTCGAGACCGAGAAATCCGACACGAGATAGGCATAGGTCAGCGCCGCGAACGAAACGCTGATCAGCAGGAGTTGCGCGATTGCTGCCTGCGGCCCGAGCGCGACCAGCGCCGCATCGCGCCGGATAGCACCCCAAAGCGGAAAGGTGGCCTGAAACAGGGTCAGAACCAGCGCCAGAACCAGCGCGTAATGGCCGATCTCAACAATCATTTCGCCCTGCTCATGGTTTGGGTGGTCCGTCTCCCTTGCCCGGCTGCCAGTGCCCCTGCTGTTTCAGGGCATCGGCAACTTCGCGCGGCATGTAGTTTTCATCATGGCGCGCCAATACCGTGGATGCCGTGAAGGCGCCTGAGGCGTCAAGGCGACCTTCCGTCACCACCCCCTGCCCTTCACGGAACAGGTCCGGGAGCAATCCCCGATAGGTGACCGCAATGGCATTGGAACCGTCGGTCACGCGGAAGCGCACCATCTGGTTGGGCTCACGCAGCACACTGCCCTTTTCGACAAGACCGCCGAGCCGGAAAGCCTCGCCGGGCTTCACCTTGCCCGCCATCACTTCGCTGGGAGAGCGGAAGAAAACGATCTGATCGCGCAGGCCCACGAGAATCATGGCCAATGCCGAAACCAGCACGAGGCCAAACCCGCCAAGAATCATGAGACGCTTCTGCTTGCGGGTCATGGGAAGAAGGTCCAGCAGGTCGGGATCATGGTCACGGGTTCGCAGCCTTCAGATCAAGCGCGGCGGCAAGCCGGTCAAGTTCGACTGCGGCGCTTTCGCCCAGGGCCTTGCGGGCTTTGGCGAGAGATTCCGCAGCCTTCTCACGCTGGTTCAGCACCACGCGCGCCTGGATGAGACGCTGCCATTCATCAAGGCTCCCACCTTGCTGAGCAAGACGGGCGGCAAGCCCATCGACCATGCCTTCGATCGCGCGGGCGCGCTCATCCGGCGGCAGTTCCGACAATGCCCTGCCCGCTTCGCTTTGCGGATCGCCCGTTGGGCGCGGCGGCGCCTTGCCCTCGGCGCGGAAACGGTCGAGTTCGGATTCAACCCGCATCTTGCCAGGGCCTTCCGGGAGCGAGGCTGACAATTCAGTGAGTTTCCGAATGGCACCTGGAATATCACCG
Source organism: Rhabdaerophilum sp. (assembly GCF_046092605.1). Classification (NCBI taxonomy): domain Bacteria; kingdom Pseudomonadati; phylum Pseudomonadota; class Alphaproteobacteria; order Hyphomicrobiales; family Rhabdaerophilaceae; genus Rhabdaerophilum; species Rhabdaerophilum sp. The sequence goes on from NZ_JBJTDY010000171.1 coordinate 18,144, forward strand.
TCCTGCTCGGTGGCAATCGCCAGATAGAACCGCGCCTTGCCAAGATCAGGGTCGAGAGCGACGGCCTTCTGAATGGCTTCCCTGGCCTCGGCATTCACGATGCCGTTCTGGCTGGCAATCAGCGCCTCGCCAAGATTGGCCAGCCGATCCGGTGTTTCACCCGAAATCGCGATCACCCTGCGAAACGCGAAAGCTGCATCCTGATATCGCCCGAGGCGCATATAGGCTGGCGCGATGGCCTCGAAGCCGCGCGCATCATTGGGATTGCTCGCGAGATGCAATTCGATGCGCTGAAGGGCCTTCTGCATCTCCGCATCGCTGCCGGGCGTCACCCGGCTCGCGATGGGCTGGTCCGGCATGTCGGGCGTGCCGGTGCGAAGGTAGAGGGGAATGGAGAGCACGGGGAGTCCGACCAAGAGCAGGAGGGCTGCGATCTTGCTGCGGCGGGCGCTGCCGGTCTTTTGTTCTTCCTCGACTTGCTGTTGTCGCGCGAGCGCAAGCAGACGACGCGCCTGCTCGGCCTCGGAAGCCGTGCGTTCGCTTTCGGAAATCAGGCCGGCGCTCACCTGCCGGTCCAGTTCCAATCGCCGCGCTTCATAGAACTGGATCGCGTGGTCGAGGCTGGACTTGTCCTTCGGCGGACGAAGGAGCGGGCGCAAGGCTAGCGCGGCCGCACCAAAGGTCAAAACCACAATTCCGAGCCAGAGAGTCATCGTACTGCTCAATTAGGCCGCAATCGGGGCCATTCCATGACATGGCGCAATTGCCCTGCCTCATGTGGCCGCTTTGCTACAGAGCAGCGATGGGAGACGCAATCGGTTGTCACAAAGCGGGAAGGGTGAGGCGCGCGCGAAGACCGCCGAGTGGTGAATCTTCCAGCACGAAGCTGCCCCCGTAAAGGCCGGCAAGGTCGACCACGATCGACAGGCCCAGGCCGGAGCCGGGCTTGGTTTCATCAAGGCGCCGGCCGCGCTTGGTGGCCTCGATTCGCTTTTCGTCAGGCAGGCCCGGTCCATCGTCATCGACGATGAGATCGATCTGGTTGGGCGCATGGTCGAATTGTGGTGCTGCATGCACGCGGATGCGAACCTCGCTTGCCGCCCACTTTCCGGCATTGTCGATGAGATTGCCCACCATCTCCTCGAGGTCCTGCTTCTCGCCCCGGAAGCGCAGCGGCGTCTCGATCTCGAGGGAAAAACGGATATCCCGGTCGCGGTAGATCTTCTCGAATGTGCGCGTGAAGGCCGCGAGGACCGGCTCGACCTCGGTGAAATTGCCAATCGCTGCGGCGCGTGCGGCGGCGCGAGCCCGGTCCAGATAATGCTGCAACTGATCGCGCATGATGGCGGATTGTTCGCGAATCTTCTCCCCCAATGGCCCGGAATCACCCCCGGCTTCATTCAGGAGTACTGAAAGCGGCGTCTTCAGCGCATGCGCGAGATTGCCGACCTGAGCACGGGCGCGGCTCACGATCTCGCGGTTCATGTCCAGCAGCTGGTTGAGTTCTCCGGCCAAAGGCGCGACCTCCACCGCCAGTTGACCTCGGCGCTGGAACATGCGGGCTATGCGGTTGACAGCGCCTTCGATGGCGAGGAGGGGCATTTCCTCGGCGATACGGAGCCCTACGATGGGGTGATCCTCGATATTGGCCTGCCGAAGATGGATGG
>NZ_JBJTDY010000172.1:0-4354 GCF_046092605.1 Rhabdaerophilum sp.
ATATAAAAGATAAAAACATGTTTTTCTGCTTCTCTTGCTTGAATTTTCTGCTCCTCTTGGACCATTGCCAACCTACCCCAGCCACCCTTCCAGCCTTTTCACCGCCGTCACGATATCCGCTTCGCTTCCCGCATAGGAGAAGCGCACGAAGCGGTTTCCGCCCACGGGGTCGAAATCGAGGCCGGGCGTGATGGCGAGGCCCGCCTCGCGCAGGGCGCGACGCGCGAAATCCATGGAATCGTTGGAATATCGCGCGATGTCGCAATAGGCGTAGAACGCCCCGTCCATCGGCAGGGGCGGCAGGCCGAGGCGCGGCAAGGCCTCCAGCAGGATCGCGCGGTTTTTCGCATAGCCCGCCTTGATCGCTTCGAGTTCCTCGGTGGCCTGGAAAGCGGCCACCGCTGCGATCTGGCTGAGATAGGGCACGGAAATCGAGAGGTTCTGCTGCAGGCATTCGATCGGGCGGATGAGCCGCTCCGGCACCACCAGCCAGCCCACGCGCCAGCCGGTCATGCAATAATATTTCGAGAACGAGTTCACGATCACCGCGTCATCGGAATGGCGAAGCGCGGTGGCTTCCTCCCCCTCGTAAGTCAGGCCGTGATAGATCTCGTCCGAGACAAGCCAGATCCCGAGTTCGGCGCAGGCCTCCGCGATTTTCCTCACCTCGGAAGCGGGCGTGAGAACGCCCGTGGGGTTGGCCGGGCTCATCAGCAGCACGGCATCGAGCGGCTTCTCGGCATGCGCGGCGCGGATCGCCGCCGCAGAAAGCGCGTAGCGGCTCTGCGGACCGGTCTCGATCGGCACCGATTCGATGCCGAGCGCGTCGAGAATGTTTCGATAGGCCGGGTAGCCCGGATTGGGAATGCCGATCCGCCCGCCATGATCGAGCATCGCGAGGAAGCCCAGCACAAAACCGCCCGAAGAACCGGTGGTCACGATCACGCGGGCGGGATCAACCGTCACGCCATATTTCGTGGCGTAGTTCCGCGCGATCGCCTCGCGAAGCGAGGGGATGCCGAGGGCTTCCGTGTAGCTCACGCGACCGCCCGAGAGCGCCGCGATCGCCGCCTCCCGCACCGGGCGCGGTGGCGCGGCACCAGGCTCGCCCACTTCGCAATGCACGATTTCCGCGCCGGCCCGCGCGAGCGTCTTGGCCTCGCGCATCACATCCATCGCGATGAACGAGGCGATGTTCGAACGGCGGGATGCGGCAGGCGCAAGAAAAGGCGGTCGAGACATGAAAAATCCCTCGAAAAAAGGCCGCCCTCCCTTGATCGCGCCTCACGCGATTGTCAAATGGCGTGAGGCGCCCTGAATTGACCGCATTGGCGTGCTGCACTAGTCCGATCAGAGTCCTTGTTGCCTCGGCCGAGCCGCGATGCGCCTTTTCACCCGTCTTTCCCTGCTGAGCCCTCGTGCACGGCCGCTGGTGGCCGGATTGGCGGCCCTGGCGCTGCTCGCGCAGAGCCTTGCGCCCGCCTTCGCGCAATCATCGAACCGCCCGCGCATGAGCTTCATCCGCGATGCGGAAATCGAGCAATTGATGCGCGAATATCTCGATCCGCTTCTGGGGGCCGCGGGTCTGCGCAAGGGCTTCATCCGCGTCGTGCTGGTGGCGGATCGCTCCTTCAACGCCTTCGTGGCGGATGGCCGGCGCGTCTTCGTGAATATCGGCGCCATCATGGAATCGACGACGCCGAACCAGATCATCGGCGTGCTGGCGCATGAGACAGGGCATATTGCCGGCGGGCATCTCGCGCGCCTGCGGCAGGAACTCGGCAATGCGCAGGCCATCGCGATCATCGGCACCATTCTGGGCGGCGCGGCCCTCATCGGGGGGACGCGCAGCGGGCAGGTCGGCAGCGATGGCTATGGTGCGGCGGGTGCGCTGATGGGCGGCTCGGAACTCGCGCGCCGCTATCTCCTGGCCTACCAGCGCACGGAGGAAGCCGCGGCCGATCGCGCCGCCTTGAAATTTCTCGACGCGACGGGCCAATCGGCCAAGGGTATGCTCGAGACCTTCGAGCGCATGGCGAACGAGCAGCTCTTCGCGGCCACGCGCATGGATCGCTACCTTCAGAGCCACCCGATGGCGGCGGATCGCGTGGCTTTCCTGCGGGAGATCGCGCCGCAGAGCCCGCATTTCAACCAGAAGGACCCGCCCGCCCGGCAATTGCGGCACGACATGGTCCGCGCGAAGCTCTATGGCTTCACGGGCACGGCAAGCGAGATCGCGCGGCGCTATCCGGCCTATGACAATTCGATGCCCGCGCGCTATGCCCGGGCCATCATCGAATACCGCACCGGGCGGCTCGACAATGCGATCCGGCAGATTGATGCGCTTATCCAGGCGCAACCGGGCAATGCCTTTTTCTGGGAACTCAAGGGCCAGGCACTGCTGGAAGGGGGCCGGCCGAACGAGGCGATCGCCCCTCTGCGCAAGGCCGTATCCCTCGCGCCGGGGCAGGCGCTGATCCGCACGATGCTCGGACATGCGCTGGTCGCAACCGACAATCCGCGCTTCATGGACGAGGCGATCCGCGAGCTGGCCAACGCCACGGGCCGCGACCCGGACAATTACGAAGGCTTCCGCTACCTCGCGCAGGCTTATGGCCGGAAGGGCGACGAGGGCAATGCGGCGCTCGCCGCGGCCCGGGCCGCCCTCATTGCCGGGCAGGGCGAGGAAGCCCGCCGGCTCGCGCGGCGCGCGATGGGGCTGCTGCCGCCGGGCACGCCGGGCCATCGTCTCGCGACCGACATCTTCGAACAGAAACCCGAACGCAACTCCTGATGGGCGAGGCTCACGCCCTCCCGCCACCTTCCGACAACAAAGGACACGCCTCATGGCTTCCCTCCTCCCCCGCCTCGCGGCCGCGAGCCTCGCTCTCGCGCTCCTCGCCGCCCCGGCCCTCGCCCAGCAGATTGGCCCGGCGAAAGCCTTCACGCGGGAGGAGATCGAGGCGATCATCCGCGAATACATCGTGAAGAACCCGGAGATCCTGCAGGAAGCGGCCGTGGAGCTGGAGCGCCGGCAGGCGGAAGCGCAGGCGGCCTCCATCCGGCAGGTGACGGCGGACCCGAAAAGCCCGCTCTATTCCTCGCCGCATGACATGGTGGTCGGCAACCCGAACGGGGATGTCACGCTCGTCGAGTTCTTCGATTACAATTGCGGCTTCTGCAAGCGCGGCCTCAACGACATCAGGCAGCTCGTCGAGACCGACAAGAATCTCCGCGTCATCCTGAAGGACCTGCCGATCCTCTCCGAAGGCTCGAAGGAAGCTGCCGCCATCGCCTACGCGCTGAAAAAGCAGGCGACGCCCGAAACCTACTGGAAATTCCATCTCGCGCTGATGGGCCAGCAGGGCCGCATCGGCCGCGCCGAGGCGCTGGGGGTCGCAAAGGATGTTGGCGCGGACATGAAGCGCCTCGAGGCGGATCTTGCGAAGCCCGGCTTCGAGGATGCGGTGGAAGAGACGAAGATGATCGCCGGCGCGCTCGGAATCAACGGCACGCCGTCTTACGTCGTGGCCGAGGATATCGTGGTGGGCGCGCGCGGCTACGAGGCGCTTGCGACGCGCATCGCCAATTACCGCAAGTGCCGACGCGCGGACTGCTGATCACTCCGTGACAGCCTTTTCGGGGGATTAAGGCGCCGCATCGCAACGCCGGCTTTGCATTTCGCTCCGGAAGCGACTAGACACCGCGCCACGGATTGCGGGCCCGCGTGGATTTCGAACCGCATGTCTCGAGGAGTGTCACGCCGCGCCATGCGCCAGATCCACGTTCTCAACGGGCCGAACCTCAATCTGCTCGGCCGCCGCGAACCCGCCATTTATGGTGCCGCCACGCTGGCCGATGTCGAGGCAGAGATGCGCGCATTGGGAGAGAAACTTGGCGTCGCCATCACCTGCCGGCAATCGAACCACGAAGGCGAGCTTGTCACCTGGATTCAGGAGGCGGGCCTTTCGGGCGCCGATGTCATCCTCAATGCCGGAGCCTACACGCATACCTCCGTGGCCCTGCGCGATGCCATCAAGGGCTCGGGTGCCCGGGTGATCGAGGTGCATATCTCAAATGTGCATGCGCGGGAGGAATTCCGCCATCATTCCTGCATTTCGCCGGTTGTTGCGGGCATCATCGTGGGCTTCGGCATTGCGGGCTACCGCCTCGCCGTCCAGGCCCTGCTCGAGATGAAGCCCAACAGCTGAACCGGCGCCAAGCGAGTGTTCCGTTCATGAAGGTCAAACTGCCCATGTCCAAAGACATGTCGAACAAGAACCAGCCCATCGATCCCGATTTCGTCCGCGAGATCGCGGCGCTGATTTCACAAACCGATCTCACGGAGATCGAG
>NZ_JBJTDY010000173.1:0-22527 GCF_046092605.1 Rhabdaerophilum sp.
TCGAGTGGCGCGGCTCAGCCTTTGATCCCGCCAAGATCAAAATCGCGGATCTGCACCTCGCCCTCGACGATCTCGCCAGAACATGGTCCAAGGCCCGGAAACCGAAGACAAAGTGACCGCGGCCTTCGCCGGATGCTTACAGAAAGCTCGCGGCAGTTCAGTTTCTATCGACCTGCCTCAACAGGGGCACCTTGCCGGGCCATCAGACCCGGTCGATCACGCGCAACAAACCCTGCCGGACCGTTTCGATGTGCTGAGCGAGAAAGCGGCAGGCCTCATCACCTTTCCTGGCCCGGCACAGTGCGATCAGCTCGGCGTGTTCCTTTTCAGCCGTATCCATTGCAGCGGTGTTCGACAGCTGGAGGCGGGTGTAGCGGTCGCTGGTTTGGAGAAGGCCGGCAACGATGGCTTGCGAGCGAGGCTGGGAGGCGCGCGAATAGAGCGCAAGGTGGAACTCGGCGTTGATCTCGCCCCATTCACGGATATTGCGCGTCGCGATCGAGTTCCGGAAGCGTGTCTGGATGCTCTCGAGCTGGTCAAAGTCGGATGAATCGAGCAGCGGCAACGAATGTGCCAGCAGGCGTGGTTCAAGGATGGCCCTCAGGTCAAAGACATCGTTGATTTCTTCCAGCGAAAGCTCGGACACGACCGCGCCCTTGTGCGGCGCGATGCGAACAAGTCCTTCTGCCTCCAGCTGGAACAGCGCTTCACGAACCGGAATGCGGCTGACATTGTAGGTTTCGGCGAGAGCATCCTGGCGCAACTGCGTCCCTGCGACATGCACTCCGGCGAGGATCGATTGTCGTAACTGGTCCACGATCAGCGCGGACAATGTCCGGTGAGCTATGCGCCGATTCATCTTGATCCCCATCATCGAGTGGCATGCCCGACCGTCATTCCCGGGCACCGGCATCGCCCCACCTGGCCTGCAAGAGCAATCCCAGGGGAACGCTATTTGAACCGCCCCGAGTTTTCTAGACGCCCTCGGCTTTCGCTTTGTGCTGCCGTTCGAACTCGACGGGGGACAGCATTCCGTTCCGTGCGTGCTTGCGGGTCGGATTGTAGAACATCTCGGGGCTGTTCTTGAAAACCCGAAGGCGCGGTTGTTCAACAAGGAGCCGACGGCACCGGTGTGTGCCCCGGCGGCAACCCGATTTTCTTCTGAGCCCTCCTGATTGACCCAAGCGCAATCGCATCCTTCGCGTGAGGCAGGGCCAGCAGATTGGCGGCTGAATTCTGTATCGCCGGCGTGTAGCCGATCCGGAAAAGCTCCGCTGCAAATCCTGAAAACCGGCGATTCAGGATCTGAATTTTCAATCGGCGCAATCAAACAAACATCAGGTTTTTTTCGATTTAACCGTATTCAGCCTGTGCAATAATTCGACGTTTTAGAATGTCGGTTGAAAATAAAATACAACGTTACTGTTGATGATCGTTTTTTCAGTAAAAAACGTTTTTTAATTTTTTCCAAAAATTCTTAGTCTTGATGTCTGTATGACGCCTTTATGCTGCATAAAAAATCAGAATATGCTCAGGCGGGTCTTTGCTTTCGGAATTGCATCAGCTTGATGACCAGCGGTGCCGTGATCGCCAACAGGGAACAAGCGAGGAGGAACGCTGAGATGGGACGGGTGAAGAAAATCGTGAGGCTTCCATGCGACAGCGTCATGGATTGCCGCAGCGAGTTTTCAAAGATCGTGCCGAGGACAAGCCCGAGGATCATCGGCGCGGCCGGCCAATCGTAGCGCATCATGAGCCATCCCAGGACGCCAAATCCCAACAGCATCCAGACATCCTGGATGGAGTTGGCTTGCGAATAAACACCAGCGACACACAGGGCCAAAATAGGCGGGTAGAGATACGGGTAGGGCACACGCAAAAGCTTCGCAAAAAGACCCGCCAGCGGCAAATTCATCACAAGCAGCATGACATTGCCAATATACATGCTCGCAATCACCGTCCAGACCAGCGCTGAATTCTTGTCGAAGAGTTCCGGCCCCGGGCGGATGCCGAACATGATCAGGGCGCCGAGGATGATCGCCGTTGTCCCCGATCCAGGGACTCCGAGCGCCAGCATGGGCACCATGGCGCCGCCCGCCGCGGCATTGTTCGAGGCCTCGGGGCCGGCCACGCCTTCGATGGCTCCGGTGCCGAACTTCTCGGGATGTCTGGAGACCTTTTTCTCGACAATATAGGCGAGAAAGGAGGCAATGGTGGCGCCGGTTGCGGGAAGCACGCCAACAAGAAAGCCGATCACGCTGCCCCGCAGGATCGGCATGCGGCTCTGTCGCCATTCTTCCCTGCTCGGAAGCACGTTGCCAACATTCGTGATGGGTGCCGGCGCGGGCTTGCCGACACTCGAGAGAACCTCACCAATTCCGAAAAGGGCTACCGTGATCACGATGAACCCTATCCCATCCAGCAGCCAGACCTGATCAAAGGCAAAGCGCGCGACCCCGGTTTGCTGATCAATGCCGATCGTGCTGATCAGCAGCCCGAACACACCGGCGGAAAGTCCCTTGAGCACCGATCCGCCAACCGCCGCCAGCGCCGTCAGACCAAGGACGACCAGCGCGAAGTATTCCGGTGGACCGAAGGCCAAGGCGGCGCGGGCGAGGGGCGGGGCCAAGATCATGAGGCCCAGCGTCGCAATCGTTCCGGCGAAGAAGGATCCGATCGCCGCAATACCGAGTGCTGTTCCGGCCCTTCCTTTCAAGGCCATCTGGTAGCCATCCAGAGACGTCATCACGCTGGATGGTTCGCCGGGGACGCTGATCAATACCGAGGTAAGCGTGCCGCCATATTGCGCTCCATAATAGATGCCTGCAAAAAGGATGATCGCGGAGGTCGGATCGCCGCCAAAGGTCAGCGGCAGCAGAAGCGCAATGGCAGCAGATGGGCCGATGCCCGGCAGCGCGCCGACAAGCTGTCCGGCAAATACGCCCGCAAAGCACATCAGAAGATTCCACGGGGTCAGTGCTCCGGCGAAGCCCGCGGCAAGGTCGGCGAGAACGGACATCGGTCAGAACCCCCAGGGGCCATTGGGCAAGGGCACCCCCAGCCAGGTCCGGAAAACCAGTCTCAAGATCAGGACAGTGCCGCCGGCGGTGAGCAAAGACGGCAGGAGCGGAAGCCTTTCTGTGACCTTCAACAGGAAAAACATCGTAAGGAAGATTGAGACCGCGAACCCCGCGACCTCCAGCCACGCCTGCCGCCATTGCGGCGATCACGATCAGGGGCCGCCTTATCGTCGCGTTCGACTCTTCCGTCCTGTCTTTGGGGCGAGCTTCAAGAAGAAGTGCCGCGACCGACAGGCCAACGAGGAGAATACCATAAACCAGGGGAAGGAAACCGCTCGCGGGCGCAAAGCCTTCCCAGAGTTGCATTCCCAGTGCTGTCAGAATCCAGAAAGCACCGATACCAACAAAAACTAGTGCGAGACCGATCTCGCCGGTTGCGGCCCGGAGCCTCATTGCTCAGGTCGCCGGCTTTCCGAGAAGGTCCCTGTAAAGTTTCTCCTGGGCGGCGATGAAATCCTCGAAAGCCTTGCCGGCAATTGGCGCATCAGAAGCGAAGTTATCCTTCAGATATGCCTTGAAGGCGGGCGTTGCGACGACCTTCTGGAAAATGCCTTCCCAGTAGCGCGCAGCATCATCGGGCGTGCCGCGCGGAGTGGCCATGCCACGCCACATCTGGAAGTTTGGCGCGTTGATGCCTTGCTCCTTCATGGTCGGCACATTGGGGAGAGCCGGGAAGCGCGTATCGCGGAACACGCCAAGCGCTTTCACGGCCTTCGATTCCAGGTGACCGATGAATTCCAGCGGATTGCCCATGCATGCCTGCACGTGACCGCCGAGAAGCTGCGTGAGCGCTTCCCCGCCGCTGTTGAAATTGAGCACATTGAACTCGGTGCCGGTTGTCTTCGAAAAAACGGTGATGGCCATCACATCCGTCGTGCCGCCGGTTGCGAAGGCCATGCTCTTTGCTGGGCGCGCCTTGGCCGCGGCGACAAATTCCTGAGCCGTGTTCCACGGCGCGTCATTCTTCACGAATAACAGGAAGTCATCGAGCATGACATTCATCGAGGGGCGCACTTCGGAGAGTGTCTTGGCGGCCGGGTTCAGGATCGGGGTGATCTGCGTTGTCCCGTTCACGACAATGATCGTATGCGGATCACCGATCTTGCGCGCCGTGACATAGCCAAGACCTACGGCACCGCCGCCGCCCGGCCTGTTGTTCAGGACGATGGGAACGGGCACGAGTTTCTCGTCGACCATGATCTTGTGGATGACCCGCGCCAGCAAATCGGCGCCGCCGCCAACCCCGAAGGGGATGACGAGCTCGACTTCGCGCGTGGATGTCCATGCGGACTGAGCGCGGCCCGGTCCGATGGTCGCCATGAACGGCGCGGCAGATGCAGCACAGAGGAGATTCCGGCGTGAGATCAGCATGGTTTCCATCCCGGCTGTCGTTTTTAATTTTGTATTATAAATCAAGCTACCATCGCATTTCCGGTTGTCAATCGAGGAACTCGATCGCCTTTTCCCGATTCATCTTGCTGCGCGAAAGGGTATCGAATCCAGCATATAGGATTCATTCCCGACCTCCGTCACGGTCGAAACGATGCGGCCGGCCGGAAGGTCAAGCAGCCAGACGATGCTGCTGCGCGACCCCGTCTTGGCTCCGCCTATGATCGCCGCGTAACGATCCCCGACCATCGTGATGCCGCGCGGGCGCGGTGTTGCGCCGCCGGGAGCCCGCGAGTGCAACCGGAGCACCTCGGATGGCCGGCCGGCAATGGCATCACGCACATCGATCAGGGAGATCGTGTTGGCGCGGAAGCACGTCGCGACGACATGGCGGCCATCCGGTGTGAAGCAGACGGCAAATGGTCGCGTGCGTTCCGCGCGGTCATCGCTGCCGACATGGACCCTTGCGACTTCCGCATCCTTTCCACCCGCCACGGCACGCGCGACGTCGATGATCGAGATGGTCGAGCCTTCATGAGCCTCCGACATGCTTTCGCGTGCGGCAACGGCGACCAATGTGCCATCCCGACTGGCTGCCAGACCAAAGGGGCCGGTCTCGACCGCGACCCGGTTCAGCTCCGCGGCGGGATCGCCGGCCAAAGCCGCGCGGATATCGATGACGGAAACATCGCTGAATCCGCCATTGCCGACAAAGGCCGTTCCGCCGTTCAGGGGTGAGATGGCCAGCCCTGTCGGATTTGGATACCGGCCGAAACTCGGATGCGGACTGTCGTGACGGCTCGGCGCCCTGGCCGGGTGCAGGTGGTTTTCCTTCAGCGGGATGTGGCAGATTGGCTGGCGCGTGCCGATGTCGATCGCGGTTAGTTCATTTCCACCATCCTCGCTCCCGGCGGCCTCGCCGCAATTCACCAGAAGGGTTTTCCCGTCTGGCGTGAGGCCCGCGCCAACCGGTCCGGTCCTGCCAGTCGGCATGAAGGCGGCAACCGCACCGAGCGTTCCGTCATTTGCCGGATCAAGCGCGGCATCGAGATCGAGCACGGTGATCAGCCCCGGATGCCCGTGCTGATATTGGCCGGCGGCTGCCGGCGTTGCTGCGCCCGAATGATTGACGACATAGGCAAACTGCCCGTCCTGATCGACAGTGACCACCACGGGTTGCCCGCTTGCCGGGGTTTCCGGGATGCCGTCACCATCACAATCGACGTCCGGGGTGACGCGAGGTCTGGAAATCACGGCATGGTCGGTTGCGTCATTCTCGGGCAGGAGAGCCTTCTCGACATCGATGATCGCCACCCAGTTGTCCCATCGACCGCTGACGGCAAGGTGCCCGAGTTTTTTCGACATGGGATTTTTCCTTCGCTGACTTCTTGCGGCTGACTTCTTGCGGCTGACTTTTTCGCAGCTGAGTTTTTTTCACAATGGACGCCGATCGCGAAACATTTCCTGGGTCCGGGTTTGAACCCAGAATGAGGGTAGCACCGCGTTTTATCCAGTCTTGCGTTCGGGCAGCGCCCGAGGGGAGCATCCGGTTGATCCCCGTCCTTCACGCAATCCAGAATGCGTGGGTCCTCCGACCTTCTTGCCGGGCGCGGAATGGCTTTCACGTCTCCGAAGGAAAACGATCAGCGGGAATTTCGGCTTGGGGCCGGCCATTTTTCGCCGCGTGATCCGATCGCCGGAAGAGCTGGTTCTCGGCGCTTGATTTGTTCAGTGAACATATGTTACTCAACATCCACTGAACAGGATTGCCGCATGAAAGAGCGGTCCTGGGCGGGATGGAAACGTCAACCGGAAAGACCGCGGCGCCATTGCCTCGGTCGGACAGTCCCGGGCTTTTGCGCCTCGGGGAACCTGGAGGAAGGGCAAATGAAGAAATTCATGTTCGCGGCCGCTCTGGCCGCTTCCACGATGCTGGGCTCGGCATCGTCGGCGCTGGCGCAGGGCAAGACGATCACCCTGTGCTGGGCTGCATGGGACCCCGCCAATGCACTGGTGGAGCTTTCCAAGGACTTCACCGCGAAGACCGGCATCAACATGAAGTTCGAGTTCGTGCCTTGGCCGAACTTCGCCGATCGCATGCTCAACGAACTGAACTCGAAGGGCAGGCTCTGCGACCTGATGATTGGCGACAGCCAGTGGATCGGCGGCTCGGCCGAGAACAAGCACTATGTGAAGCTGAACGATTTCTTCGCGAAGGAAGGCATCAAGATTTCCGACTTCCTGCCGGCGACGGTCGAGGCCTATTCGACCTGGCCGAAGGGCTCCACGAATTACTACGCCCTGCCGGCGATGGGTGACGCCCTGGGCTGGACCTATCGCAAGGATTGGTTCGGGCGACCGGAATTGCAGGCCGAGTTCCGCCAGAAGTATGGCCGCGAACTCGCCCCGCCGAAGACCTGGACCGAGCTGAAGCAGATCGCAGAATTCTTCCAGAACCGCGAGATCGACGGCAAGAAGGTCTATGGCGCGGCGATCTATACCGAGCGCGGGTCGGAAGGCATCACCATGGGTGCGACTGCGGCGCTCTATTCCTGGGGTTTCCGCTATGAGAACCCGCAGAAGCCATACCAGATGCAGGGTTTCGTGAACTCGCCGGACGCCATCGAGGCGCTCGATTTCTACAAGTCGCTTTTCAAGTGCTGCACGCCGCCGGGCTATACGAATGCCTATATGCAGGAAGGGCTTGATGCCTTCAAATCCGGCCAGGTGGCGCTCCAGATGAACTGGTTCGCCTTCTTTCCGGGCCTCTTCAAGGACCCCAATGTCGGCGGCGACAAGATCGGCTTCTTCGTGAACCCGGCGCAGAAAGCCGAGGGATCCACGCTGGGCGGGCAGGGCATTTCGGTGGTCAGCTACTCTCAGAACCAACCTGAGGCGCTTGCCTATATCAAGTGGTTCGCCGATCCCGAGGTGCAGAAGAAGTGGTGGGCGCTGGGCGGCTATTCCTGCCACAAGGCCGTGCTGAACGACCCGAATTTCGCCAAGTCGGCGCCCTTCGCTGCGGACTTCCTCAAGGCCATGGGTAATGTGAAGGACTTCTGGCAGGAGCCGTCCTACGCCCAATTGCTGCAGGCGATGCAGCGCCGCCTGCATGATTTCGTGGTGGCCGACAGGGGCACCGCCAAGGAGGCGCTCGACAGCCTCGTGCAGGATTGGACCAAGGTGTTCAAGGAAGACGGCAAGAACTGAGCCTCACCCATCGCTCCGGTTTCCTCCCGCTTCCGGAGCGTGATCGTCGGCCGGCCTCCGGGCCGGCCGATAGCCTGCCCTCCCTGTTCCGATGAGTGCGCCATGACCAGCCACACCGATCCCGCAGGGCTCGGCTCCGCGCCGCCGAGCCGCAACACGGCTTCTGCGCCGAGGGTCCAGACCGGGCTCTCCGACCGTGCCATTGCCTGGCTCTTCATTGGCCCGACCATGGCCCTGCTGCTGGCCATCAACCTGTTTCCGTTGCTCTGGACGATCTTCCTGTCCTTCACGAATTACCGCGCGAACCGCCCGAACGCGCCTTTGCGGAACGTGGGTTTCGACCATTATGTCGCGATCCTCAACGATCCGGATATCTGGCTCCGGATGCAGGCCACGGCGCATTTCGTCTTCTGGACGATCCTGCTGCAGACCGTGATCGGTTTCGCGCTGGCCTATCTCGTGGACCGCAAGTTTCGTGGCCACGGCTTCTGGACCACGCTGATCCTCGTGCCGATGATGCTCTCGCCCGCCGTGGTGGGGAATTTCTGGACCTTCCTTTACCAGCCGCAGATCGGCCTCTTCAATTATGTCGTGGGATTTCTCGGCGGAATCCCCCCGGGCTCTTTCCAGATGCTCGGCGATGTGACGCTCAGCCCCTGGGCCATCATCATCGTCGATACCTGGATGTGGACGCCCTATGTGATGCTGATCTGCCTTGCGGGTCTGCGCTCCATCCCCGATTACATCTACGAGGCGGCGGAGGTCGATCGCGCCTCGAATATCCGGCAATTCGTCTCGATCACGCTGCCGATGTGCCTGCCCTTCATCATGCTCGCGGTTCTGTTCCGCGGCATCGAGAATTTCAAGATGTTCGACATGGTGAACCTGCTCACGGCCGGCGGGCCGGGCTCCACCACGGAACTCGCCTCCATCACGCTGAAGCGCGCCGCCTTCGAGGCCTGGCGGACAGGCTATTCCTCGGCCTTCGCCATCATCCTGTTCGTCGCGGTGTTCGGCCTCGCGAACATCTATGTGAAGACTTTGAACAAGGTGAAAGCGCGATGAGTGCCGCCAATTCCGCTCATTCGGTGGTCGAACCCTCGGGTTACGCCAAGCTCATCGCCGGCTCCCTCGTGGCGTTTTATGCCCTGATCTCGCTCGTCCCGCTGGTCTGGATCGGGCTGACCAGCATCAAGACTCCGACGGATTCGATCCACTACCCGCCGAAGGTGATCCCTTTCGTCGAATTCCAGCCCTCGATCGAAGGCTATTGCAACCTCTTCTCGACGCGCTCGCGGCAGACGACCGAATATATCCAGTCGCTTCCCCCCCCGCAGGGGGCCTGCGAAACCATCACCCGCGCCCGCGGCATGGTGGTGGCGGGGCCGTCGAATTACGTGCCGCGCTACATCAATTCCCTGATCATCGCCTTTGGTTCGACATTCCTCTCGATCGCACTCGGCACGGCTGCGGCCTATGCCTTCTCGCGCTTCAAGGTGCCGCTGAAGGATGACCTCATGTTCTTCATCCTTTCCACGCGGATGATGCCGCCGATCGCCGTCGCGATCCCGATCTTCCTGATGTATCGCGAACTCGGTCTCTCCGATACGCGGCTCGGGATGATCCTGCTCTATACCTCGGTGAATGTGAGCCTCGCGGTATGGCTGCTGAAGGGCTTCATCGACGAAATCCCGCGCGAATACGAGGAAGCCGCGATGATCGACGGCTATACGCGCCTGCAGGCCTTCCGAAAGGTCGTGCTGCCGCAGGCGGTGACGGGCATCGTCGCCACCGCGATCTTCTGCCTGATCTTCGCCTGGAACGAATATGCCTTCGCGGTGCTGCTCACCTCCGGGGCGGCGCAGACGGCGCCTCCGTTCATCCCGATCATCATCGGGGAGGGCGGGCAGGATTGGCCGGCCGTCGCCGCCGGCACCGTTCTCTTCCTCGTGCCGATCCTCATCTTCACCGTGCTGCTGCGCCAGCACCTGTTGCGCGGCATCACCTTCGGAGCCGTGAGGAAATGACCATGGCCAATCCCAGGAACACCCGATGGCCGAAGCTTCTCCGTCGCGGCCCGATGGAGAATCTCGCGACCGCCCTGATCGCCGCCGGCGTACTGATGATGCTCCAGCCCTTCGTCATGGCGCTCTTCACCTGGTCGTTCATCACCACGCTCGCGGGCGTCGTGATGTTCACGATCGTCTCGAAATTTCCGGAGTGAGCCATGGCGGATATCCGGGTTCAGAACCTCGTGAAGTCCTTTGGGGATTTCACCGCTGTGAAAGGCGCGAACTTCACCGTGAGGGATGGCGATTTCTTCTGCCTCCTCGGGCCTTCGGGCTGCGGCAAGACCACGACGCTCCGCATGGTCGCGGGCCTTGAACTGCCGAGTTCCGGCTCGATCCAACTCGATGGCGAGGACGTGACCTTCAAGCGGGCCCGCGAGCGCGACATCGCCATGGTGTTCCAGCTTTTCGCTCTCTACCCCCACATGAATGTGCGCAAGAACATCGCCTTTCCGCTCGTCTCGATGGGCGTGGGGCGCGATGAAATCCGCCGGCGCGTGGAGGAAGCGGCGCGCACACTTCGCATCACGCATCTGCTCGACAAATCCGTTTCGGGCCTCTCGAGCGGGGATCGCCAGCGCGTCGCCCTCGGCCGCGCCATCGTGCGCGAGCCCAAGGCCTTCATGATGGACGAGCCCCTGGGCGCGCTCGATGCCGAGTTTCGCCACATCATGTGCACGGATCTGCGCAACCTGCATGACCGTCTCGGCGCCACGACGGTCTATGTCACGCATGACCAGCTCGAGGCCATGTCGATGGCCGATGTGATTGCCGTGATGAACGAGGGGCGGATCGAGCAGCTCGGTTCGCCGCAGGAGATCTACGACCGCCCGGCCTCGCTCTTCGTCGCGGATTTCATCGGCTCGCCGCCAATGAATTTCCTGCCCTTCGAGGGCCAGGTTGCGCCGGGCGACACGATTGTCACGGTGGATGGCGCGCGCATCGCCATGCCGGCCTTGCGCGAAGCCTCCAACGAGAGCGAACTGGTGCTGGGTGTTCGCCCGGAACATGTTCAGTTGACCGAGGCTGGAGCCTTGCGCGGCGAGGTCTTTGGCACGGAATATCTCGGCACGATGCAGATTGTCACGGTCCGCACGGCCCGTGCCACCGTCAAGGCGCGCATCGCCTCCAGCATTCCCGCCCGTGTCGGCGAGAATGTCGGCCTCGCCTTCGCGCCCGAGCGCCTTTCGCTCTTCCGGGGCGGAACCGGGAAGGTCCTCGCCTCGGCGCTCCATGATGTCGCGCCGACAGGAGGCCGCCATGGCTGAGGTTGTTCTCCAGCAGGTCAGCAAGGCTTTCGGTTCCGTCGAGGCCGTGAAGAACCTCTCCCTCACCATTGCCGATGGCGAGTTCGTGGCTCTCCTTGGCCCCACCGGGGTCGGGAAGACCACGACCCTGCGGCTTGTCGCCGGGCTGGAGACACCGGATGCCGGGCGCGTCTTCATCGGGGGGCGGGATGTGACGCAGGCGCCGCCCGCCGCGCGCGATGTGACTTTCGTTTTCCAGCAATATTCGCTCTATCCGCATCTCACGGTGTTCGAAAACCTCGCCTTTCCCTTGCGCGCGCCGACGCGGCGCCTGCCGGAGGAGGAGATCCGCCGCATCGTGAGCGAGGTCGCCCGCATGTTGCGGATCGACACCAAGCTCGGCAACAAGGCGACCCAGCTTTCCGGCGGGCAAATGCAGCGTGTCGCCATCGGTCGCGCGCTGGTGCGTCGGCCGGCCATCGCCCTGATGGATGAGCCGCTGTCATCGCTGGATGCGAAGCTGCGCGCAGATCTGCGCGTGGAATTGAAGCGCATCCAGCAGGAGCTGCGCACCACGATCCTCTACGTGACGCACGACCAGATGGAGGCCATGACCATGGCGGATCGAATCGGCGTGCTGGAGAACGGCCGCCTCGTGCAGGTGGGAACGCCGCGAGAGATCTACGAGAACCCGGTCAGTGCCTATGTGGCGGGCCGGCTGGGCCAGCCCGCGATCAATCTCGTGCCGCGGGCGGTGCTGGGTGAATGGAACGCGCCGTTCGATGCCGCCCTCATCGGGCTTCGCACCGAGCATGTGCAATTGCATCGCCGCTCGAAGCTGCGCGCCACGGTTCCCGGCGACATCTCGGCGCGTGTGAAGCGCATCGAGCACCTGGGCGACCAGAACCACCTGCATCTCGCTGTCGGCGAGCATGATCTCGTGATGCTCGCTGATCCGGCACTCGTCTTCCACGATGGCGAGACGGTCGATCTTCGTCTCGAAAACCCTTTGTTCTTCAATGCCGAAGGCCATCGCATCGCTTGATGCGCGGACTTCTCTCCTCAAGGTTGCGCGACCATGACCCACTTCTTCAACACCCGCGACACCATCGTCACCGAGGCGCTTGACGGCCTCCTCGTGTCGCGATCGCCGGGGCAGATCGCCCGGCTCGACGGCTATCCCAGCATCAAGGTGATCTGCCGGGCCGATCGGGACCGCTCGAAGGTCGCTGTCATTTCCGGCGGCGGGGCAGGGCACGAGCCCTCCCATGCCGGCTTTATCGGGCAGGGCATGCTCACGGCCGCGGTCTCCGGCGAGATCTTCGCTTCGCCCAGCGTCGATGCCGTGCTCGCCGCGATCCGCGCCGTGACCGGGGCGCCTGGCTGCCTGCTCATCGTGAAGAACTACACTGGCGACCGGCTGAATTTCGGCCTCGCCGCCGAGCGCGCCCGCACCGAGGGCTATCGCGTCGAGATGGTGATCGTCGCCGATGACATCGCGATCCCCGATAATCCGCGCCCGCGCGGCGTGGCCGGAACGCTTTTCGTGCACAAGATCGCCGGGTACTGGGCTGAAACGGGGGCCGATCTCGCGACGGTTGCGGCTGAGGCCAAGGCGGCTGCCGGGGCGAGCCTTTCCATTGGAGCCTCGCTGTCCTCCTGTTCCATTCCCGGCCAGATTTTTCATGAGCGGCTCTCGCCGGGCGAGGGCGAGCTGGGGCTCGGCATCCATGGCGAACCGGGTATCGAAAGGTTCACGATGGCCAGCGCCGCCCAGCTCGTGGAAACCATGCTGGGAAGGCTGCGGGAGGCGCTTCCCTCATCCGGCCATCTCGCGCTGATGCTCAACAATCTCGGCGCTGTGCCGCCGCTCGAGATGAGCCTGATCGCGCGGCAGATCCTGCAATCCTGGATCGCGCCGCGTGTGCGGCTGCTGATCGGCCCCGCGCCGCTGATGACCGCGCTCAACATGAACGGGTTTTCCATCTCGCTCATCGCGCTGGATGAGGCGCGCGAGGCAGCTCTGCTCGCGCCGGTCGGGGCGCCAGCCTGGCCAGGTGCCAATCCGCCGGGCGTGATCGAGGTCTGGCCGCTTGTCCAGGCGCCCTCGACCGGGAAGGCGGAACCTGCCAGCGCCCATGAAACAACCGAGCGCATCCTTCGGCTTGCCTGCGAGCGGCTGATCGGCATGGAGGCCGAACTCAACGCGCTGGATGCGCGGGTCGGGGACGGAGATACGGGTTCGACGCTGGCCACCGGGGCGCGCAGCGTATTGGGTGAAATCGCCGGTTATCCGCTCGATGATCCGGCTGGAACGGCATCCGCCATCGGGCGGGCTCTGGCCACGAGCATGGGCGGTTCGAGCGGCGTGCTCCTGTCGATCTTCTTCACGGCAACGGCGGGCGCGCTGCAATCCGGGCTCACCCTGGCCCCGGCCTTGAGCACGGGGCTTGATCGCGTGATGTTCTATGGTGGCGCGAGGCCGGGAGATCGGACGATGATCGATGCGCTCGCCCCGGCCCTCGCGGCCTTCGAGGAGGGTGGGCTGGCGGCCGCCAGCCGTGCCGCGCGGATGGGTGCCGAACTGACGCGCGCCATGCAGAAGGCCCGTGCCGGTCGGTCGGCCTATCTCGCCGCGCAGGATCTCGAAGGTGCGCCCGATCCCGGCGCGATGGCGGTTGCGGCGGTTTTCGACGTGCTCGAAACGGTTTAAGGCGATGGGCGAACCCCTCATCCCCCTTGCGAAGGAGGCCGGCTTGCCATTCTGCTGGGCGCAGAAGGATGGAGCGCAGGAGAATGGGGCTGAGGCCTCGCCGGGGATCGGCATGGAACGTGAGGACAGGCTGGCGCTCATCGTTGCGGTCGCGCGCGCGGTGATCGCCCATGAGGGGGAGCTTACCCGGCTCGATCAGGCGATCGGGGACGGTGATCATGGCGTGAACATGCGCCGGGGCTTCGAGGCGGTGCTGCACGAGGCGGATGCGCTCGCGGAGCTCGGCACAGCTGCGGCACTGGAAGCCATCGGACACCTGCTCGTGAACCGCATCGGCGGGGCTGCGGGCCCGCTCTATGGCACGCTGGCTCTGTCCATGGGCCGTCACGGGGGGAATGCCCAGACCCTCGACGACTGGATTCTCGCCTTCGGGCAGGCCATCGAGGATGTGAAGCGCCGCGGCAAATCGGAGGGGGGGCAGAAGACCCTGCTTGATGTGTTTGTGCCGGTCCATGCCGTTCTGGTTGAAAAGGGCGCCGAGGCCGTTGCCCAACTTGCCCGGATTGCCGAAGATGCCGCCGAAGCGACGCGGCCCATGCGGGCGCTCCGCGGCCGGGCGGCCTTCCTCGGCGATCGCTCCGTTGGCCATGTCGATCCCGGCGCGCGGTCTGCCAGTCTGGTTCTTGGTGTCGTCGGCCGCGTCTTGTGTGGGGAAAACTGATGTTGGGTGAGCCGAAGGTCGGGGTCGTGATCGTCTCCCATTCCATCAAGGTGGCCGAGGGCACGGCTGACATGGTCCGCCAGATGGTGGGCGATGCCGTGCCTCTCGCCGCCGTGGGGGGCAACCCCGAAGGCGGGGTTGGCACGAATGTCGAGCTGATCCATGCCGCCCTCCAGCGCGCCTGGTCGGAAGCGGGCGTGGCCGTGCTGGTCGATCTCGGCGGTGCCGAAACCAACAGCGAAATGGCCATCGAACGCATGCCGCCGGCCCAGCGGGATCGCATCGTCATCTGCAACGCCCCGATTGTTGAAGGCGCGATCATGGCCGCGACCGAAAGTTCTGGCGGTTCACCGCTGGAGGTGGTCCGCCATGCCGCGGAAGAACTGATGGCAGGCCGTTGATGCGGCAGGAAGCAGCCCTTCTGCGCGAGGCCCGCGATTCGGCCGAGCTGACCAACGCGATTGGACTGCATGCGCGCCCTTCGGTGAAGCTCACGCAGGTGGCCAAGGGTTTTGGTGCGACGATCGAGATCGCAACAGCGCCGGATGGCCCCTGGACCGATGCAAAGAGCCTCGTGAGGATCATGCGCATCAAGGCCGCGCAGGGCGAGACCCTGTTCGTGCGTGCGCATGGCGCGGATGCGGTTTCGGCGGTGACGGCCGTGGCGGATCTCATCCGTCGCAATTTCGACGAGGATTGAGCCCGATGGAGCGCCGCCTTCCGGGCGTCCCGGCCGCTCCGGGCTTGGCGGGCGGGCTCGTCCAGCATCTGGTGCAAGCTTCCGGCCAGCCCCGTTCGGGAGCGACCGCATCGCTCGAGCACGCGGCGCTCGATGCCGCGATGCTCGCCGTGCGCGCCGAGCTGGAAGCGCTGGCAGGGCGGCTTGCGGGCGCGGAAGCCGCGATCCTCGGCTTCCAGATCGCGCTGCTCGACGATCCCGAACTCGTGCGAGAAGCGGAAGCGCGGATCGCCGCCGGCATTCCCGCCGATCGCGCCTGGATCGAGGGCATGGCCAGCGAAATCCGGCGCTTTGAAGCCGCAGATGATCCGCATTTCCGGGCGCGGGTAACCGATCTCGCCGATCTGCGCGACGCGGTTCTCGCCCAGCTGCGACCGGACGGGCGCGCGGCCACCATCCTGCATCCCGGCTGCATTCTCGCGGCGGAGGATTTGACGCCATCGCTCTTCCTGCGCATGGATTGGCAAAGAGGCAGCGGCATTGTGCTGGGAGGAGGAAGCGCGGCGAGCCATGTGGCCATGCTGGCCCGGGGGCGCGGCATCCCCATGGTGGTGGGAGTGGGCAAGGTGTGGGCCGATCTGTCCGGGCCGGTGCTGGTGGATGGCGATGTCGGCCTTGTGATCGCCGGGCCCGCTCCGGATATCCTGGCGCGTGCGGCCGTCCCTCCGGTTCCCGCTTCCGCGCCGGATGTTGCTTCCGGTCCGGCCCTGACGCGTGACGCTCGTCGCATCGCGGTCGAGATCAACGTGGCGACGCTCGCGGATCTCGATGGCGTTTCCCCGGAAAGCTGCGACGGCATCGGCCTCGTGCGGACGGAATTCCTGATCGAACACGCCCTTGCCGATGAGGAACGACAGTTCGAGATCTATGCGCGGCTGCTTGGCTGGGCCCGGGGCCTCCCGGTCACGATCCGCACGCTCGATGCCGGTGGTGACAAGCCGATGCGAGGCTATTCCGTCGAGGGCGAGCGCAATCCCTTTCTGGGCCTGCGCGGCCTCCGCCTGTCGCTGGCTCGCCCTGATCTGTTCCGCATCCAGCTGCGGGCCATCCTCCGGGCTGCCGCGCTCGGCCCCTTGCGCCTCCTGCTGCCGATGGTCACCACACCTGCGGAAGTGCTGGCAGCACGCGACCACATCGCGAAAGCGGCCGCCGGACTTGCGGCCGAGGGCCGGGCATTCGCACTCCCGCCGCTCGGAATGATGCTGGAGGTGCCGGCCGCCGCCATGGCAGCCGGCCGGTTTGCAGTCGATTTGTATTCGATCGGGACCAAAGATATCGCCCCAGTTTCCTGTGCCGCAGCGCGTGATGATCTTCGAATCAGCGGTCTTGCCGACCCACGGCATCCCGGCTTGGTGGCGATGATCGCCCATGCCCTGAAGGAAGCGCGCGCTCAGGGCCGCCCGGTGATGCTGTGCGGTGACGTAGCCACGGATCGCGCGACGCTCGAAACCCTCCTGCGACTGGGTCTTGAAGGCGTCTCGGTCGCGCCCCCCTATCTGGCGCGCGTCATCAGCGAGATCAGCATGATCGATTGCGGCGCCATCGATCGCGGCACCATCGATTGCGGCACCGGGGACCAGCCATGAACGAGACCCGCGCAACGGCCGACATCTCCCCGATCGAGACCTACAAGAAAGTCCTGCTCTCGGTGATCGAGAACCGCCCGTCCGGCACGCGCCAGCGCCTTGCGGAAGCCCTGGGCAAGAATCGCAGCTTCGTCTCGCAGATCGTCAATGCGAGCTATCCGACGCCGATTCCGGCGCAGCATCTCGAGACGATCTTCGCCATCTGCCATTTCGCTCCGCAGGAGCGCGAGGCCTTCCTCGCGGCCTATCGCGAGGCGCATCCCGGCAAGCTCGAGACCATGCGCGCGCCGCGCCAGACCCGGCGAATCGTGGTGGAATTGCCGGATCTCGGGCATCCCGCCATGAACCGCAGGGTGGACGAGATCATCCATGCGCTGGCCCGGAGCATCGCCGATCTTGCGGCGAGCAGCTCCGAGATCGACCCGGACAACCGGGAGGGCGATGGATGAAGAAGCTCATCAATCGTCCCGATACCTTCCTTGAGGAAAGCCTCCGGGGGTTTGCCGCCGCCCATGCCGACCTGCTGGAACTGGACCCGGGAATGCGTTTCCTGCGTCGCCGGCAGCTCAATCCCGGCAAGGTGGCGCTCGTTTCCGGTGGCGGTGCAGGGCATGAGCCGCTGCATATCGGTTTCGTGGGGAGGGGAATGCTCGACGCGGCCTGTCCCGGCCAGATTTTCACCTCGCCGACGCCCGACCAGATCGTGCAGGCCGTTCGCGCGGTGGATACCGGTGGCGGCGCCTTGCTCGTGGTGAAGAACTACGAGGGCGATGTCATGAATTTCGACATGGCGGCCGAGATGGGGGGCGACCGGATCGCCCGCGTTCTTGTGGACGATGATGTCGCGGTGAAGCCTGCGGCGCAGGGCTTTGGTCGCCGGGGTGTAGCCGGCACGGTGATCGTGGAGAAGATGCTGGGTGCCGCGGCCGAGGAGGGGCGCGATCTCGCCGCGCTGGAACGGCTCGGCGCGCATCTCGTGCCACGCATCCGATCCATGGGGGTCGCGCTCAAGCCCTGCACGATGCCGGCGCTCGGCCGCCCCACCTTCGAACTGGGGCCGGATGAGATGGAACTGGGCGTCGGCATTCACGGCGAGGCCGGTGTGCGGCGTGCCATGCTGATGAGCGCGGATGCGATTGCCGCTGAATTGCTCGATGCGATCCTCGCGGAACTGCCGCTTGCGCGCAGAACGCCCGTGCTGCTGCTCGTCAACGGGTTCGGCGGCACGCCGATGATCGAGCTCTATGCCATGGCCCATGCGGCCCGTCTCGGACTGGAAAAGCGGGGCATCGCGATCGCGCGCAACGCTGTCGGCTCGTTTGCAAGCTCACTGGACATGGCCGGCTGCTCCATCACGCTGGCAGCGCTGGATGACGGCATGATCCGTCACTGGGACGCGCCCGTCGAGACCGTGGCCTTCCGCTGGGGGCGGTGAACCCGCGCATCGTTCCGGCGCGGGTCGTCGATGATCCGCAATGGCCGTGTCGAACCGGGCCGATGAGCTGATCTCGCCCGCCCGGGGCCGCGAACCGGCCGCAGATTGGCGGCGGTTCCGCTCTGACCATGGCCGGCAAGAAACTCGCCATCGCTCGACACCCGCATCGCGGCGAGTAGTTCGGCAGCACTCCGCTGGAGCGCCTCTCCAGGGCGAAGGTTGCGATCGGCGCTGGCAGCCCGTTGCAAAACCTGGCGCGGGAATTTTTCCGATGTTGCGGCGATGGAGTCCAGCTTGAAATTTTCCAGGAAAAAACAGGCCAGATACAAGTCGTCAGCCTTAAAAGCCTCAGAAAGAATTGATATAAAAATAAAAAAAAATGTGACTATATTTCTTTTTAACAGTTAATAATTGGATATTTCTGACATTTAATTTGATCATGAGAATTTTATATTTGTTGTATACGGCTTTAAATTGGGATTTGCCGGCTTAGGTTATTTTATTTTTATAAAAAACGGACTAGGCGCCTTTTAACACTTGATTAAGGATAAGGAGCGGGCTAACAGGTTAATTTGAAGCTCGATGTCGGTTGCTTCAGATTCGGCGATGGAGGTTAAGGATGATAACGAAGTTCCCTAGCAACGATGAGGACAACAACATCACCGGGACTGACGCCAAGGACACGATCTACGGCCTCGGCGGAGACGACGTCCTCAATGGCGGCGCGGGCGACGACACGTTGTATGGCGGCGCGGGCAACGACACGATGTATGGCGGCGCGGGCAACGACACCTATTTCGTCGACGATATCGGCGACAAGGTCATCGAGAAGAACGGCGAAGGCATCGACTTGGTCGTGTCGACCATCAGCTACACATTGGGTGCCAACCTCGAGAACCTGAATCTTTCCGGAAGCGCCGATATCAACGGCACGGGCAATAGTCTCAACAATAGGATCGACGGAAACGCGGGCAACAACATCCTCAACGGCGGCGGGGGGAATGACATTCTCTCTGGGCTTGGTGGAAACGACACGCTGATCGGAGGCGTCGGCAATGACAAGCTGTACGGTGGTCTCGGGGTGGACACGCTGATCGGAGGCAGCGGCAATGACATGTTGGACGGTGGTGACGGGATGGACACGGCCTCCTGGGCCGGCCTCACCTTCGAAGGCACCCGGACTCATGTCGCGGGTGTAATCCTCAATCTCTCGGGCGAAAAGATCACATACCATTCCGGCTTGAGGCGCGGTGAGGGCCAAATCGTCGATGAAGGCGGCGAACGCTACGCAGCTGATGGCGGTCCCCTTGTCAATATTGACCCGCGCTTTGTCTTCGATGGCAAGAGCTGGGGCGGTAATGTTATCCGCGACGTGGAATCAGGCACAGCCCGTCACAAGGATATCAATAACTGGCTCAACAGCGTCGACACGATCAACAATGTCGAAAAGTTCATTGGTTCGTCCCAGAATAACGACGTGGCCGTGCTCGATTCTTCCTTCAAATTCTCGGGTTTTGACGGAAGATGGATTACATACTCGAACGATTCGAAGACCTATGCGTTCCAAGATTTCGAGAACATTGTTATCTTGGACGAAAAGAGTGTCGGATCTGAGATAATCAGGGGCACGAGCAAAGCCGATGAGCTCCGCGGCACTGACCGTCACAGCGAGATCCACGGTCTCGAAGGCGATGACATGATCTTCGGGAATGGTGGCAACGACACGCTCTACGGAGGCCGCGGCAATGACAAGTTGGACGGTGGTATCGGGAACGACACGCTGAACGGAGGCAGCGGCAATGACGAGTTGAACGGTGGTGCCGGGATGGACACGGCCTCCTGGGCCGGCCTCACCTTCGAAGGCACCCGCACTCATGTCGCGGGTGTCATCCTCAATCTCTCGAACCAAGATATCACTTACCATTCCGGCTTGAGGGCCGGCGAGGGCCAAATCTTCGATAAAGATGACAATCGCTACCCAGCTGATGGCGATAAACTTGTCGATATTGACCCGCGCTTTGTCTTCGATGGCAAGAGCTGGGGCGGTAATGTTATCCGCGACGTGGAATCAGGCACAGCCCGTCACAAGGATATCAATAACTGGCTCAACAGCGTCGACACGATCAACAGTGTCGAAAAGTTCATTGGTTCATCCCAGTCGAACGATGTGGCAGTGCTCGATTCTTCCTTCAAGAAGATGACTGGTGAAGCCGGATGGGATACATACTCGAACGGGACGCAGACCTATGCGTTCCAAAGTTTCGAGTTCATTATCACTCTCCAACCAGACATGGTCTGATTTGTCACTTCGGTGATCGAGCGGGCGGCCTTCGGGCCGCCCTTTCGTTTTCGCCTCCATGCTTGGGGCGATCTTCCAAAGTCGGCGCGGAATCCGATGCGGCGGCATATCGCTTGCGTTTCATGCGGTCCGCCGTCGCCGACCGGGAATGTGCTGAATCTCTCGTCGCTCGACTTCAGCGCCCGGAACTTCGAGTCGGCCACGCTCGACCTCGCTTTCGACGTCCTGCGCGTGGCGACGGTGCTCGGCGGGACCAACGACACCGTGACCCAGCCGCAGGGCGGAACCGGCAACCCGACGAGTGGGATCAAGACCCCCACACTCTTCGTGGCTGGTCGCCGAGATGCGATGTACCCCGTTGAAGCCCTCAAGCGTGCAGCCGAAGCCTTGCCCAATGGTCATTTCGAGGTGCTTGACACGGCCCATATTTCGGTCGTCGATGATCCAGTGTCACTGCACTGATTGATGATTTTCTTCAGCGTCACATCGAGTTCTCAAAGGAGCGCCGGTCATGAGTTCGACAAGATCTATCCTGATCACGGGAGGCGGTAGCGGTATCGGCCTGGAGATGGCCAGGCTACTGGCCTCACGCGAACACAGCCTCATCCTGGTTGGGCGGGATGCAGCGCGTCTTCAGGCAGCAGCGAACGAACTACGCCTGACTCACGGAACCGAGGTTCACGTGCACTCCATTGACCTGTCCGAGCCCGGGGCTGCCCAGCGGATGTTTGAACATACCCAGAAACATGGGTTCCTCGTCGATACGTTGATCAACAACGCGGGGTTCGGCATCGTCGATGCACATGTCGACATCGAACCAGCGCAGATTTACCGCATGTTGCAGCTCAATGTCGTGGCAGTCGCCGAGCTTTGTCGCCATTATGGGGAACTGATGAAGCAAAGGCGTGCAGGCCGCATCCTGAACATCGCTTCAACGGCGGCTTTCCAGCCAACGCCATATTTTGCGGCTTACGGCGCATCCAAAGCGTTCGTTCTGAACTTTTCCGAAGCGCTTGCGAAAGAAATGGAAGACTACGGTGTGAGCGTGAGTTGCCTTGCTCCCGGACCTACCGACACGGCTTTTTTCAATAACCTTGATCCTCAGCGAATCGACGAAGGTCATTTTTTCGGAAAGAAGGGTCGCGGTGACCCTCGCATGGTCGCGCAAGCGGGAATTGACCTGATGGTGCGCGGTGGCCTCACTGAAGTCGTTGGTGCGGCCAACAAATTCATGGTTTTCAGCAACCGTTTCGCACCGAGGGCGATGGTCGCCGCTCTATCGAAGCGCATGCTGAGGCCTTTGCCCACCGCAGAACGCTGATTGCCGAATTGGTACGGCACCAAAACTCCGATTTTTCGCCAACCTCCTCCTGCCATAGCTCGGCCAAAAGTCCGGAGGTTCTGAGACGAAAAGGGGTTTGAGACAGATTTCGGGGGATGGGTGGCCATGGGGTCAGCCTGGAGCCCATGGCAAAAAGCCCCGCGTGGTGCGGAGCTCTGAGCGCCTGACGACCCGACTGTTGATTTCCACCCGGAGCTGAGCCGGGAAGTGGCGTAATTTCGACCGAGAATTGAGCCATGTGAACCGTAAGCGTCCGGCAAAGGCCGCCGAACGTCATTTCTTGTTGGTGGTCTGATCTGCGATCAGATCTTTCCTCGTTTCGATGCCGATCAGGGGTTAATGTTCAATGCTGATTGACAACCATCCGCAAACGCAATGGGAGGCCACGAATCGTGGCGCCATCAGAAAGCGAGTCAGCCGCTGACAGGGTGCAGGATGCGCGATTGCTGCGGGCAGTGGCGCGGGCATGGAGCTGGCGGCGCCAATTGGAGAGTGGTGCCGCCACCACCATCCACGACATCGCTGCCGTTGAGAATGTCACCGACCGCTTCATCGGCAGGATGATCCGGTTGGCCTATCTATCGCCGGACGTTCTGGAGGAGTTGGTCATCGCGCGACGCCCATCGAGCATAACGATCAATGACCTGACTGAACCGCCCCGAGTTTTCTAGACGCCCTCTGATTGCGTTTTGTGCTG
>NZ_JBJTDY010000174.1:0-5401 GCF_046092605.1 Rhabdaerophilum sp.
ATCCTGATCGCCAATCGCGGTGAAATTGCCTGCCGCATCATCAAGACTGCCCGCAGGATGGGGATTCGCACGGTCGCGGTCTATTCCGAGGCCGATATGGACGCGATGCATGTGCGGATGGCCGACGAGGCCGTGGCCATCGGCCCGGCTCCCGCCGCCGAGAGTTATCTCGTCATCGAGAAGATCATCGCGGCCTGCCGGCAGACGGGCGCGGAAGCGGTCCATCCCGGCTATGGCTTCCTCTCCGAGCGCGAGGCCTTTGCGCTGGCGCTGAGGCATGCCGGCATCACCTTCATCGGCCCCAACAGCCACGCGATTGCGGCCATGGGCGACAAGATCGAATCGAAGAAGGCCGCGGCTGCCGCGGGCGTTTCCACGGTTCCCGGCTATCTCGGCACGATCGAGAGCGCCGAGGATGCGATGACAATCGCCGGGGAGATCGGTTACCCCGTGATGCTCAAGGCCTCCGCCGGCGGTGGCGGCAAGGGCATGCGCATCGCCTGGAATGCGGATGAGGTGAAGGAAGGCTTCGAGCGGTCGCGTTCGGAAGCCAAATCCTCCTTCGGCGACGACCGCATGTTCGTCGAGAAATTCATCGTCAATCCGCGCCATATCGAGATCCAGGTGCTGGGCGACAAGCACGGCAATGTCATCCATCTGGGCGAGCGCGAATGTTCCGTTCAGCGCCGCAACCAGAAGGTCGTGGAAGAGGCGCCATCGCCGCTGCTCGACCCCGGGACGCGCGCGAAGATGGGCGCACAGGCTGTCGCCCTCGCCAAGGCCGTGGGTTACGATTCGGCCGGCACGGTGGAATTCGTGGCGGGGCAGGACAAGAGCTTCTACTTCCTCGAAATGAACACCCGCCTGCAGGTGGAGCACCCGGTGACGGAACTCGTCACCGGAATCGACCTCGTGGAGCAGATGATCCGGGTCGCGGCGGGGGAGAAGCTCGCCTTCAGGCAGGATGACATTCGCCTCGAGGGCTGGGCGGTGGAAAGCCGCATCTATGCCGAAGACCCCACGCGCAACTTCCTGCCCTCCATCGGCCGCCTCACGCTCTACCGCCCGCCGGCGGAGGGCAAGGCCGGCGGCATCACGCTCCGCAACGATACGGGCGTGGAAGAGGGCGGCCAGATCTCGATGTTCTACGATCCGATGATCGCCAAGCTCGTGACGCATGCGCCGACGCGGGCCGAGGCGATCGAGGCGCAGGCCCGCGCGCTCGATGCCTTCGCGATCGACGGCATCCGCCACAACATCCCGTTCCTTGGCACCCTGATGGCGCATCCGCGCTGGAAATCCGGCGCGCTCTCCACCGGCTTCATCGCCGAGGAATTCCCCGGCGGTTTCGAGGTGCCGATGCCCGAGGGCGAGACCGCACGAGCGATTGCGGCGGTGGCCGCCGTGATCGATCATCGCCTCAATGCCCGCAAACGGCAGATCTCGGGCCAGATGGCCACGACGCGGCCGGTTCGCTTTGCGGAAACGCGCCTCTTGCAACTCGGCATGGGCGAGGCGCGCCAGAGCTTCGAACTCACGGTCGAAGAAGGCCTTGGCGAAACGCATGTGCGCTTCGCGGATGGCGCGAGCGACCTTGTGGTGACCCATTGGAAGCCGGGCGATCCTGTGTGGCAGGGCGCGATTTCGGGCGTCGAGCGCGCGATGCGCGTAGAGGCCATTCCGAATGGCGTGCGCCTTGCCATGGCGGGCGCGGCAGCGGATGCGCGGGTCTACACGAAGCGCGAGGCTGAACTCGCGGCCCTCATGCCCGAAAAGCGGGGTGCGGATAACTCCCGTATGCTCCTGTGCCCCATGCCCGGCCTCGTGAAATCCATCGCGGTTTCCGAAGGCCAGGAGGTGAAGGCCGGCGAGACGCTCGCGGTGGTGGAAGCCATGAAGATGGAGAATGTGCTGCGCGCCGAGCGTGATGTGACGATCTCCAAACTGCGCGCGAAAGCGGGCGAAAGCCTCGCGGTCGATGCGGTCATCATGGAATTTGCGGGCTAGATCAGAAAACGGAATTGGCCGTCTTTCAGGCCCTGTGGTGCTCTCCGCACCGCAGGAGAGAATCGCCATGTCCAATGTTGCCGCCGAAAGCTTCGCGACCACGCCGAAGCCGCCCTATTACATCGTCGCCTTTTCCTCGATCCGGGCTAATGGCGACCATGGCTATTCCGCCATGGCCGATGCCATGGAGGCGCTGGCGAAAACGCAAGCCGGCTATCTCGGCATCGAGCATGCGCGGCGCGAGGATGGCTTCGGCATCACCAACAGCTTCTGGGCGGATGAGGCTGCACTTCTGAATTGGAAGGCGCAGGTGCAGCATCTCTACGCGCAAAAGATGGGCATCGAGCGCTGGTACTTGCATTACGAACTGCGCATCGCAAAAGTGGAGCGGGCCTATTCCGGCCCCGAGGGACGCTCGGTCTAGAGGATTCCATGCCGCTCTACTTTGCCTATGGCGCCAACATGGACGTGGCTGCGATGGCGCGTCGTGCGCCCGGCGGCAAGCCGCTAGGCCTCGCGCGCCTCGTGCGGCATCGTTTCGTCATCACCGAGCACGGCTATGCAAGCGTGGTGCGCGATCCGCACCAGGTGGTGCATGGCCTGCTCTGGGACATGCCGGTCGCGGATATCAAGGCGCTCGACCGCTTCGAGGAAGTCGATCGCGGCCTCTATGTGAAGATTGACCAGCCGGTGATCACCGCCAATGGCCCGCGCCGGGCGCTCGTTTATGTCGGAACGGGCAAGGCGGGTGGCAAGCCGCGCGCGGGGTATCTGGAGGATTTGCTGCGCGCTGGTGCGGAAATCGGCCTGCCGCCGGCCTATCTCGCAGGCATGGCGCAGCTCGGGCAGGGGGCTCCTGCCGCGCCGGCACGCAAGAGCCCCGGCGGACCGCGCGCTTCCGAAACCTGGCAATGGGGCGACTGAGTTTGGTTAGCCGAAAACCTTCGTGAAGGCCGCCTTTAACGCAAGGTCCGCTTCGTGCATGCCGACAGGGAGACCGAGATCGACAAGGCTCGTGACGCCGTATCGCTGCTCCTTGATCCCGCAGGGCACGATGCCGCTGAAATGGCTGAGATCCGGCTCCACATTCAGCGAAATGCCGTGAAAGGACACCCATTTCCGAAGGCGGATGCCGATCGCCGCGATCTTGTCCTCGCAGCCCTCGCCCTTGTCCGGCCGCTTCACCCAGACGCCGACGCGCCCGGGATCGGTGAAGCCCCGGAGGTTGAAAGCGGCGAGCGCCTCCATCACCCAGGCCTCCAGCGCCTCGACGAAGGCGCGGATATCCGGCTTTCGGGCCTTGAGGTCGAGCATCACATAGGCCACGCGCTGTCCCGGGCCGTGATAGGTATATTGCCCGCCGCGCCCCGTTTCGACGACCGGGAATTGCGGGCTGACGAGATCGGCGGGGTTCGCCGAGGTTCCGGCGGTGTAGAGCGGCGGATGCTCCAGCAGCAGCACGCATTCCCGCGCCTCGCTTGCAGCGATGGCGGCCACGCGTGCTTCCATGAAAGCCAGCGATTTTTCGTAGGGCGTGAGTCCCTCCCAGATCAGCCACTCGATGGCAGCGTCATCGGTGCGGCCGAAGGAGGGCGCTGTTAACGGGCTGTTGACCATGTTGATGCGAGATAGTGGGCAGAAATTGCCGATGTCAATCGCGGCAAGCCAACCCCCTCGGGAGTGCCTTCGAGATGCAGACCGTTGAAAATGTCGAGCTCGATATCGCCGTGGTGATCGGCCGTTCGGTGATGCCGATCCATCACCTGCTGCGCATGGGCCGCGGCGCGGTGATCGAGCTCAACGCCAACGAGAATGACGAGGTCGAGATTCTCGCCAACAACTTCCCCGTCGCGCGTGGGCAGGTGGTGGTGCAGGGCAAGCGCATCCAGGTCGAAGTCACCTCGCTTCTTCGCAAGCCGGAGACCATTTCGAAACGCTTCCGGGGCGACGAGCGGCGCAGTGACGACGCTTTCTGAAACAAAGCGCCAAAATAAGCTCCCTGGGCCGCTTGCGTCACGGGGAGCGCTTTGTTAGAGAGCGCGCCTTGGCTGATCGGCGCCTCGCGCGTCGTATCTTCCCAGAGCGGTCGTGGCGGAATTGGTAGACGCGCTAGCTTGAGGTGCTAGTGGGTAACACCGTGGAGGTTCGAGTCCTCTCGACCGCACCATTCCGGTGCAAGCCTTTGGAATGACGGTAATGCCGCGCCCCGTGCGCGGTTTTGTCGTTTCCGGCCTCGCGCCATGGTGCCGCCGCCGATTTTCACGCCCTGCGGTTGCCTCGCTTTCTGGCCCGGCGTAAAC
This sequence comes from Rhabdaerophilum sp., assembly GCF_046092605.1. NCBI lineage: Bacteria > Pseudomonadati > Pseudomonadota > Alphaproteobacteria > Hyphomicrobiales > Rhabdaerophilaceae > Rhabdaerophilum > Rhabdaerophilum sp. The sequence goes on from NZ_JBJTDY010000174.1 coordinate 4,308, forward strand.
CTAACCCCGTGAGGCATTGGCGGATTATCCTGCACCTTCTTCCTTTCCATTTCGTGCCCGGAGGAGGCTTCGATGACCGATTCCATCGTCGCGCCTGCCGCCGGTCTGCCGCCCTGGGGCGAAGATGTGCGCGATGAGGACGGCAACCTTCATCCTGAGTTGATCGAAGCCGTTCGCGAGGCCCTGGCCGCCAGCGATTCCGTGCGCCTCGTCGCGCTCGCCGGTGATCTTCACGAGGCCGATCTCGGTGACCTGATCGAGGCGCTCGACCCCGATGAACGCCCGCGCCTGGTCGCGCTGATGGGCGAGGATTTCGACTTCGCGGCGCTCACGGAAATCGAGGATACGGTCCGCGAGGACCTGCTCGAGGAAATGCCCAACGCGCAGATCGCGGAGGGCGTGCGCGAACTCGATTCGGACGATGCGGTCTACATCCTGGAAGACCTCGCCGAGGAGGACCAGGAGGAGGTTCTCGCGGCCCTTCCGATCCCGGACCGCGCCACTCTCGAGCGCAGCCTCGATTACCCGGAAGAATCGGCCGGGCGCCGAATGCAGTCGGACGTGATCGCCATTCCCCCGTTCTGGACCGTGGGGCAGGCGATCGACTTCCTGCGCGAGAGCGAGGAATTGCCGGAAGAATTCTACGAACTCTACGTGGTTGATGCCGGGCTTCGTGTTCTCGGCCGCGTGCCGCTGAACCGCATGCTGCGCGCGAAAAGGCCGGTGAAGATCGAGAAGATCATGCTCGAAGCCGAGCATCGCGTCGCCGCAACCGACGACCAGCACGAGGTGGCCGAACTCTTCAAGCGCTACAATCTCGTGGCGATCCCGGTCGAGGATGCCGAGGGCAAGCTCGTCGGCGTCCTGACCTTCGACGACATTGTCGACGTGATCGACGAGGAAGCCGATGCCGAGATCCGCGCGCTCGGCGGCGTGCGCGCCGATGAAGAACTCGGCGACAGCACGCTGGAAACCGCGCGCCGGCGCTTCTCGTGGCTCTTCGTCAACCTCATCACGGCGATTCTCGCCTCCGCCGTCATCGGGTTTTTCGAAGGGGCTTTGCAAAAGATGGTGGCGCTCGCGGTGCTGATGCC
>NZ_JBJTDY010000175.1:0-26523 GCF_046092605.1 Rhabdaerophilum sp.
TGAAGTCGCCTCCGCCCCGATGGATGGCGAGGAAGCCGCTTCCGATGAACATTCGGCATCCGGCGAGGATGCCGAAGGCGAAGCGGGCGAGCCCGATGGCGACGAGTCGAGCGCGGACGAATCTGCTTCCCGTGAGCCCGAGGAGATCGTCGAGCAACTCGGCGGCGGCGGCGACGCCATGGAAGAGGTCCCGCAGCGCCGCCAGACCCGCCATCGCCGCTCCTACAAGATCCAGGAAGTGATCCGCCGCCGGCAGATCCTGCTGGTGCAGGTCGTGAAGGAGGAGCGCGGCAACAAGGGCGCGGCGCTCACCACCTATCTCAGTCTTGCCGGCCGCTATTCGGTGCTGATGCCCAATACGGCGCGCGGCGGCGGCATTTCGCGCAAGATCACCAACTCGGCCGACCGCAAGCGCCTGAAGGATCTCGCCTCTGATCTCGAGGTGCCCGAGGGCATGGGCGTCATCCTGCGCACGGCCGGCGCCTCGCGCACCAAGACCGAGATCAAGCGTGATTTCGAATATCTCATGCGCATGTGGGAGAGCGTTCGCACGCTGACGCTCGAAAGCACTGCCCCGGCGCTGGTCTATGAGGAAGGCTCGCTCGTCAAGCGCGCCATCCGCGACCTCTATTCCAAGGATATCGAGGAGATCCTGGTCAGCGGTGACGAGGGCTATCGCGAGGCCAAGGACTTCATGCGCATGCTCATGCCGAGCCATGCCAAGGCCGTGCAGCCCTATCGCGACCAGATCCCGCTCTTCACCCGCTATGGCGTGGAACAACAGCTCGATTCGATGTTCTCGAACATCGTGACGCTGAAATCGGGCGGCTACATCGTCATCAACCAGACCGAAGCGCTTGTTTCGATCGACGTGAATTCCGGCCGCTCCACGCGCGAGCACAACATCGAGGATACCGCGCTCAAGACGAACCTCGAAGCCGCCGAGGAGGTGGCCCGCCAGCTTCGCCTGCGCGACCTCGCAGGGCTGATCGTCATCGACTTCATCGACATGGAGGAAAAGCGCAACAACCGGGCGGTGGAGCGCAAGCTCAATGATTGCCTGAAGAACGATCGCGCGCGCATTCAAGTGGGCCGCATCTCGCATTTCGGCCTCATGGAAATGAGCCGCCAGCGCATCCGCACGGGTGTGCTCGAAAGCTCGTCCGTGCCCTGTCCGCATTGCGCCGGCACCGGCCTCATCCGCTCCACGCCAAGCCTTGCGCTCTCGCTGCTGCGCGCCGTGGAAGAACAGCTCGTGCGCAATGCGAGCCAGGACATCACCATCCGCACCCGCATGGAGGCAGCACTCTACCTGCTGAACCAGAAGCGCGAGACCATCCGGGCGCTCGAAGCCCGGTTCGGCGTGACGATCCATGTCGAGATCGGCACCGAATTCCCGCCGGGCCAGCATTATCTGCTGGAGCGTGGCGAGACCGCCACGCGCCGCATCGCGGCTGAAGCGGTGGCCGCGAACAGCAACACCACCCATGTCGACGACATCGACATGGATGACATCGTCGAGGAAGAGGCCGAGGAGGAGGAAACCACCGAGGCTTCCCAGAACGAAGAGCGCGAAGATGGCGAGGCGCGTGAAGGCAATGGCGACAAGCGTCGCCGGCGTCGGCGTCGCCGGCGTGGTCGTGGGGGCCGCGAAGAGGGTCGCGAGAATGGCGCGCCGGCGCAGCCGCAGGAGGCTTCCACGGATGAACCCGCCGATGATTCGGAGGAACCCGATGAGCGCGAGGAGAACGGCGCGGGCGAAGGCTCAGCCGAGGAGAAGCGCCGCCGCCGCCGCCGTCGCGGGGGGCGTCGCAACCGGCGCGATCGCGAGGGCCGCGAAATGCCGGCGGCTGCCGATGGCGAGAATGCCGGGGCGACGGAAGCCGGCGTTGCAGAATCTGGCACGCCGGTGAGCGCGGAGCCGGTTGTCGAGGCCGCACCAGCGCCCGAGGAAAAGCCTGCGAAACCGCGCCGTGGCCGTGCGAAGAAGGCGGAAGCCGTCGAGGCCCCGGGCGAGGTGGCACCCGTCGAGGTGGTTGCCGAGGAAAAGCCTGTAAAGCCGGCCCGTGCTCCGCGCGGTCGGAAGAAAGCCGAGGCTGTCGAGGCGCCCGCCCCGGTCGAGGTGGAGCCCGCACCGCAGCCGGCGCCCGAGGTGAAGGCCGCGCCGGCCCCCGCTCCCATGCCGGAACCGGAGCCGGAAGAGGTGCCCGATCCCAATCGCCCGAAGCGTTCGGGCTGGTGGGCGAAGGCCAAGTCCGCGCTTGGCGGCTGAATCAGGATCTGAAGCGCCGGAATCACATTCCGAGTTCCGGCGCCGGGCCCTTGGGGGCGGGTAACAGAAAATGGCCCGCTGCGATCCGGGCCTTCTTCGGAAGAATCAGAGATGACTCATCACCACCAGCGCTTGGCCGTGAAGCGCCCGGCCTGATCCTCGATCACCTGCCCGAGGGAGAAGAGCGTCTCCTCGTCGAACGGGCGGCCGATGAGCTGGAGCCCCAGCGGCAGGCCCTTCGAATCCGTGCCGCCCGGCAGCGCGAGGCCGGGCAGGCCGGCCATGTTCACGGTGACGGTGAAGATGTCGTTCAGATACATCTCGACCGGATCGGCCGAGCCCTTCTCGCCGATGCCGAAAGCGGCCGAGGGCGTCGCGGGCGTCAGCACGGCGTGCACGCCCTTCGCGTAGACCTCCTCGAAGTCGCGCTTGATCAGCGTGCGGATCTTCTGCGCGCGGAGGTAATAGGCGTCGTAATAACCGGCCGAGAGCACATAGGTGCCGATCATGATGCGGCGCTTCACCTCGCGGCCGAAGCCTTCGGCGCGGGTCTTCTCGTAGAGGTCGATGATGTCCTTGCCCGGCACGCGCAGGCCGTAGCGCACGCCATCGTAGCGGGCGAGGTTCGAGGAAGCCTCCGCCGGCGCCACGATGTAATAGGCGGGCAAAGCGTATTTCGTATGCGGCAGGCTGATATCGACGATGTTCGCGCCCGCGGCCTTCAGCATTTCCGCGCCCTTCTTCCAGAGCGCCTCGATTTCCTCCGGCATGCCCTCGATGCGATATTCGCGCGGAATGCCGATGGTCAGCCCCTTGACGGAGCGGCCTATTGCCGCCTCGTAATCCGGCACGGGCATGTCAACGGAGGTCGAATCCATCGGATCATGGCCGGCCATGGCGGTCATCAAGGCCGCGCAATCCTTCACGGTCTTCGCGATGGGTCCGGCCTGATCCAGCGAGGAGGCGAAGGCGACGATGCCCCATCGCGAGCAGCGGCCATAGGTCGGCTTGATTCCAACCGTGCCGGTGAAGGCCGCGGGCTGGCGGATGGAGCCGCCGGTATCGGTCGCGGTCGCGCCGAGGCAGAGATGCGCCGCCACCGCCGCCGAGGAGCCACCCGAGGAGCCGCCCGGCACCAACAGTCCCTGCTTGTCGCCGGCGAGTGCGGTGCGCGCCTGCTCCTCCGACCAGTTCGCCGGCGGAATCGGGTTCACCACGGGACCGAAGGCGGAGGTTTCGTTCGAGGAACCCATGGCGAATTCGTCGTTGTTCAACTTGCCCAGCATCACGGCGCCATCGCGCCAGAGCTGCTTCGTCACGGTTGATTCGTAGGGCGGCACGAAATTGCCGAGGATCTTCGAGCAGGCGGTCGTGCGCACGCCTTCGGTGGCGTAGAGATCCTTGATGCCCAGCGGAATGCCCTCGAGCCGGCCCGCCTTCCCGCTCCTGCGGCGCTCATCCGAGGCCCTCGCCATGGCAAGCGCCTGCTCGGGCGTCTCGAGCACATAGGCGTTGAGCGCGCGGGCGGCTTCCATCGCCTCAAGATGCGCCGCAGTGAGTTCGACAGAGGTGAAGGCACCCGAGGCGAGACCTTCACGGGCTTCATCGAGGGTCAGGGCGGTGAGATCGGTCATCGGTGGCTCGGATCGGAAAACAGGAGCATTCGGGAGCGGCTGGTCGTCATTGCGAGAAGCGAAGCGCCGAAGCAATCCAGAAAATCGGGTGGATTGCCGCGTCGGGCTCTCGCTCTCCTCACCATGACGGCTACTCGACCACTTTCGGCACGAGGAAGTAATGATCCTCGCTCTGCGGGGCATTCCTTGTCACGCGGTCCGCCTCGCCACCGGCCGTCACCACATCCTCGCGCATCTTGAGCGCCATGGGGGTGACGGAGGTCATGGGTTCCACACCCTCGACATTCACCTCACCCAGTTGCTCCACGAAACCGAGAATGGCGTTGATTTCGTCCTGCATGGCCGGAACATCGGCTTCGGGCAGGGCAATGCGCGCGAGGCGCGCGATGCGGCGGATGGTGGCGGCATCAACGGACATGGGCAACCCGTGGCAGGAGCAGGAAGGGGAACCGGAACAGCCTCGGCTCATAGAGCGACATGCGCGGGGAAACAACCGTTTCGCCCGCGCTTCCGCTGATTTTCAGCTCAGCCGATCGGGAAGGTGATCGTCTCGTGCGGCGCAAGATGGAGCAGGTTCGCCGCCATCGGGCCAAGCTCGCGCCTGAATTCCTCCAGCGTGCCGGTGAGCGCGCCGAAGGTGCGGAAATGGCAGGGGATGACGCCCTTCGCCCTGGGGAAGAACCGGCGCACGGCAAGTGCCGCCGTCGCCGCGCCCATGGTGAAGCGGTCACCGATCGGCGCGATGACGATATCCGGCTGGTGCAGCTCGGCGATCAGCCCCATATCCGCGAAGATATCGGTATCGCCCATGTGGTAGATGACCGGCGCGCCGGGAATGGAGATGATCGCGCCATTGGCCGAACCCAATGTCTGGAACACGCCGTTCTCGAACACGCCCGAGGAATGGTCGGCGCGCACGAGGCGGATCGACACGCCATTATGCTCGACGCGCCCCCCGGCATTCATCAGTTCGAGGTTCAGGGCCTTGCCCGTCTTGTGCTTTTCCCATTTGTCCGCGAGCCATTGCCCGAGATCCCAGTTGCAGAAGACGGTCGCGCCGGTCTTCTCGGCAATCGCGAGGGTATCGCCGATATGGTCCATATGGCCGTGGGTGATCACGACATCCGTCACGCCCGCGAGCGCGGCTGCCATCTTTTCGGAGAGAGTGCCCTTGCCCTCGCCTTCGAAGACCGGATTGCCGGAGAGAAACGGATCGACCAGCACCTTGCGCCCCGCGCTTTCGAGGCCGAAGGCGGAATGTCCAAACCACGTGATCTTCATGAGAATATCCTCCAGGCGTTGCGGGCTGTCTTTTCTGACTTGGCGTTCCTGAACGTAATGCCGGCAGGCCCGAAGGCCAAGCTGGACGTTTCGACCTTTCCGCGCGATGAGAAGCGCATGGCCTTGCCCCTTCCCGCACTCGATACCGCCGGCATCCTCTTCGCGCGCCATGATCGTGTGATGGCACTTGATCTCGGCACGAAGACGATCGGGATCGCGGTCTCCGATGCCGAGCGGCAATGGGCCTCGGGCCTGAAGACCTTGAAGCGCGGGAAATTCACGGTAGACGCTGCGGAAATCCGGAAGATCGCCACGCATTACAGCGTCGCGGCCATCGTTCTCGGCCTGCCGCTGAACATGGATGGAACGATGGGTCCCCGCGCGCAGGCCACGCGCGCTTTCGCAAGGCACCTCGCGGGCCTGACGGCCATTCCCGTCGTGTTCGAGGATGAGCGCCTCTCCACCGAAGCCGCCCATGAAACGCTTCAGGCGGCCGGGGTTGCCGGCCGCCAACGCAAGGAGCTGATCGATTCGGCTGCGGCCGAGGTGATCCTCCAGACCGCTCTGGACCGCCTGAAGTCTCGGCAGGGAATGTAGATGCAGGGCGTTTCGCGATCCGGCGCATTCACGAGGCAAGTCCGCCCGCCGCCGCGCCCACGCGGTTGCGACCGATGAGAGCCCCGGCCCGCCGGCGAGCGGTGGAGGAACCGCCCCCTGGCGTGACGTCCGCGGACGGCAGAATCGCAAGTCCGGGGCCAAGGCCCTTGAGCCCAGGGCGGGTATCGTTCATCATGAAATTCGTCTTCGCAAGATCGGCAACGCCGCTTCCGACCTTCGCGCCATCCCTCTTCCACCCGGTTCGCTGAAATCGCAGCTTGGTCAATCGTCAATATCGTCCCAGCTGAAGCTGGCCGGAATCCCGGCCGGATGGTCCGCCGATGATCAGCGCTCTCATGGCCCTTTTCCTGGTCATCGTCGCGGGTCATGTCGGGCGCCGCCTGCTGTTGCCCGATCCGACCATCTGGAGCGGCGGCGAGAAGATCTCCTATTATCTTCTCGTGCCCGCCTTGCTGATCGAAACGCTGGCCAAGGCGAAACTCTCGTCGGTGCCGGTCGGTTCGATCGCGATGGCCCTGCTCGCGGCCAACCTCACCATGGCGACCCTGCTGCTCCTGATCCGGAAGCCGATCGAAACCCGCTTCCAGATCCATGGCCCGGCCTTCACCTCGATCTTCCAGGGCTCCTTGCGCTGGAATGCCTTCGTGGCGCTGGCCATGGCCGGCAACCTCTACGGCGAGGTGGGCGTCACCCTTACGGCGGTGGCAATGGCCGTGCTCATCCCGGTGCTGAATGTCCAGTCGGTCTGGGTCTTGCGCCGCTATGGCAGCGGCCAGGGGGGCTCGCTTCTCAGGGGCCTTGCGACCAACCCCTTCATCTTGGGCATCACGATAGGGCTCACGCTCAATCTGACGGGTCTTGTCCTGCCGCAGGCGATGATGTCCGCGCTCGACATGGTGGGCAGTGGCGCATTGGGGCTGGGCTTGCTGCTGGTCGGGGCTGGTCTCCGGCTTGAGGATTTGCGCCGGCCCAACCTCGCGCTGATGCTGGGCGTGGGCCTGCGGCTCACCCTGCTCCCGGCCATTGGCGGGCTCGCGGCGCTGGCGCTTGGACTTGCCGGCCCTGCGGTCGCGATCGTGGTCATCTGCCTCGCCGTGCCGACCGCCAGCGCAAGCTACGTGCTCGCGCGGCAGATGGGCGGGGATGCGCCCCTGATGGCCGCGATCCTGACGGCGCAAACCCTCGTGAGTTTCCTGACGCTGCCGGCCCTGTTCGTGATCTTCAGGCTCTAGAGACCCGATTGCCGGGATGGCGCTGGAGAAGCCCCTCCAGCTCCAGCTCGAAGAGCAGGCCCTGCAACTCCGCAAGAGAGATGCCAAGCTGACGGATCAGCGCGTCGATCTCGATGGGGCTGGCGGAAAGAGCCCCGAGCAGTGCCTTGCGCCGGTGCTCCGGCGCTGCCAGTGCCTGCCCGAAGCTCGCATCGGAATCCTCGCCAGCGGCATCCGCGTCCTCGGCCCATTCCTCGAACAGGCCTTCATCATCCTCGACCGGTTCGGAGAAAACGCCTGGAAGGCGCGATGGCAGCCCATCGCGTGGTGTCAGAGCCGCAATCACGTCGCGGGCATTCGCAACCAGCATCGCCCCGTCGCGGATCAGATCATTCGGTCCTTCCGCGCGCGGATCGAAGGGGGAGCCAGGCACGGCGAAGACCTCGCGCCCCTGCTCGTTCGCGAAGCGCGCGGTGATCAGCGACCCCGAACGCCGCGCCGCTTCCACCACGATGATCCCGCGCGAGAGGCCGGAAATCACGCGGTTCCGACGCGGAAAATCGCGGCCGCGCGGGGCGAGCCCGAAGGGCCGCTCGGAAATGACGAGGCCAGTCTCGACGATCTCCTCCAGGAGATCGACATGCTCGGGCGGATAGGGACGGTCAAGCCCGCCCGCCAGCACCGCTATGGTGCCGGTCGCGAGGCTCGCGCGATGCGCCTCGGCATCGATCCCGCGTGCAAGGCCGGAAACGATGGTGTAGCCCGCGGCCGCGAGATCCGCCGCGAAACGCCCGGCAATCTTCCGGCCGAGGGCGGAAGCATTGCGCGATCCCACGATCCCGAGGGTCGGCTTCTCGAGGCAGGCGAGCGAACCCCGCAGCGCGATCACCGGCGGTGGTGCGTCGATCTCGCGCAGGAGGGCGGGATAATCCACCTCGCCATAACCGATCAGGCGCGCGCCAAGGAGGTCGGCCTGGCGCAGTTCCGCCTCGATCTCACGCTCGGTCGGCGTCAGGAGCGGTCGCTTCGCCCTGGCCGAGAGCCCCGGCAGGGCCTCGAGCGCGGCACCGGCACCGCCGAAACGGTTGATGAGCGAGCGGAAGGTGAGCGGCCCCACGCCTTCGGTGCGGGCAAGCCGCAGCCAGTCAAAACGCTGGCGATCCGAGAGGCGGACCATGATCAAGCCTTTCTGGCTTCAGCCCTTCTGGCCGATCTTCCCTTCTGTGCCGGCGAGAAGACGCTCGATGTTGGGCCGATGCTTGAACCAGAGCAAGGCCGTCATCGCGACAATCACGAGAATGCCCATGGACCAGCGCCCCGTGACGAAGCCGCTGCCCACCTCGAACAGCGCGATCGCCGCCGAGGATGTGAGCGAAGAGAGCGAGGAATAGCGCTTGAGCAAGGCCATCGCGAGCCAGATCGCGCCGGCAGCAAGGAAGATCCACGGGCTGAACGCGAGAAGGACGCCAAACCAGGTCGCAACGCCCTTGCCGCCCTGGAACTTGAGCCAGACCGGGTAGCAATGGCCGAGAAAAGCGCCAAAACCGGCGAGCATGGCTGGCGCGTCGCCCCAGCGCATCGCGATCCAGACCGCCACCGCGCCCTTCAGCGCATCGAGCAGCAGGGTCGCGGCGGCAAGGTCCTTGCGGCCCGTGCGCAGCACATTGGTCGCGCCGATATTCTTCGAGCCGATGGTGCGGATATCCTCGGTGCCCGCGAACCGCGTGAGCAGCAGGCCGAAGGGGATGGAGCCGCAGAAATAGCCGAAGCCCAGCCCGAAAAGGCTTGAAATCATTTCCGGTGACACGTCGTGCTCCCCCTGCCCGCCTGCCTCAACGATAGGAGTGGACGAACCTGCCCGCAACCATCGTGAGTTTCACCCGGCCGCTCATCCGCGCCTCATCGAACGGGGTGTTCTTGGAGCGCGAATGCAGGGCGGCAGCATCCACAACCCACGGCTCATCGGGATCAAGCACGAAAAGATCCGCCGCCCGGCCCTGGCCGAGGCGCCCCGCGGAAAGGCCGAGAATATCGGCCGGCCCGGTCGACATGGCCGCAATCAGGCGGGGCAAGGTGATCTGCCCCGCCTCGACCAGCCTCATCCCCGCCGCGAGCATCGTCTCGAGGCCGATGGCGCCGGGTGCGGCTTCCGCGAAAGGCAGGCGCTTCTGCTCGACATCCTGCGGGTTGTGATCGGAGACGATCACATCGATGAGCCCGCTGGCCACGGCCTCCACCAATGCGAGCCGCTCGTCCTCGTGGCGCAGGGGGGGCGACAGCTTCAGGAAGGTGCGGTAGCTGCCAATATCGCTCTCGTTGAGCGTCAGGTGGTTGATGGAGACGCCGGCCGTGACCGGCAGACCCTCCTCCTTCGCGCGACGCAGCACCTCGAGGCTCTCGCGGCAGGAGACGAGGCCGGCATGGTAGCGCGCGCCGGTGAGCTTCACGAGGCGCATGTCGCGCTCGAGCATGATGGTCTCGGCGGCATGCGGCACGCCCGGCAGGCCGAGGCGCGTGGCGAACTCGCCCTCGTTGGCGCAGCCCTCCCCGACGAGATCGGGGTCTTCTACGTGGTGGATCACCGGCATGCCGACCATCGCGGCATAGGCCAGCGCGCGGCGCATCACCTGCGCGTTCTTCACGGGGCGGTCGCCATCGGTCACCGCGACGGCGCCGGCGGCCTTCAGGAGGCCGAATTCGGTCATTTCCTTGCCGGCGAGGCCCTTGGTGAGCGCGGCGGCGGGATGAATGCGCACGAGGCCGGTATCGCGCGCGCGGCGCAGCACGAAATCCACCACGGCCGGTTCGTCGATGGCGGGCGAAGTGTTGGGCTGCATCACGATGGTGGTAACGCCACCCGCCGCCGCCGCTTCGGAAGCGGAACGGAAGGTCTCGCGATGCTCCTCGCCCGGTTCGCCGATGAAGGCGCGCAGATCCACAAGCCCCGGAGCGACCACCGCGCCCTTGAGATCGATCACGCCGGAATCGAACTCGCCGGCGGGATAAGGCTTCGCCGCGATCTCCGCGATGAGCCCGTCGCGGATCAGCACCGCGCCGAGATGCTCTGTCCCTGCGACGGGATCGACGATGCGCGCATGGTTGAGGACGGTATCGGTCATGGGGAATTCATCACAGGGTCACTCGTCATCGCGCACACGGCGGCTGCGGAAGCGCCGCAACTCGCGCACGGAACGGAACGTGGCGCCCAGGCCATAGGCGATTAGCAGAAGGGCCAGCACCGGCTGCAGCATCAGCAGCGTGTTGCCCAGCACCCGGAGCGAGAAGAAGTTGCCGCGCCCGCCGCCCATCTGGTCGGCGAGATAGGCCGCAAGAAGAACGCCAAGGCCGAGGCAGAAGCCAAGCCCACGCCTGAAGCCTGTAAAGGCCGCGAGCGCCAAAGCGGCAAGGCCGAGGAAACCCACGAAAATGCGCACCCCCTCCATGGCCTGAAGGTAGATCGGCAGCCAGCCGCTGGTGCCGCCGCCGCTGTTGCGACCGAAGAACAGGCTGTCGTAGACCTCGATCAGGCCGGCCAGAACGAACGGCCCGGCAAGATAGAGCTTGCGAAGCCGGGCCTCCTCATCCGCAACCATCCACACCCAGAAGGTGATGCCGAGTGCGAGGCTCCACCGCGCGAGCGGCTGCTGGAGGATCGCCAGAAGGACATCGCCCAGGAAGCCCTCGATCATCGCGTCGCCTCACCCATTCGGCAATCTCCGGGCCAGCGCCTCCAGCACGGCCATGCGCACGGCGACACCCATTTCCACCTGCTCGCGAATGAGGCTCTGCGCGCCATCCGCGACATCCGAGGCGATCTCGACGCCGCGGTTCATCGGGCCGGGATGCATCACGAGCGCATCGGGCTTCGCGAGCGCCAGCTTCTCGCGGTCGAGGCCGTAATAGTGGAAATATTCCTGCATCGAGGGCACGAAGGCGCCGTTCATCCGCTCGCGCTGCAGGCGCAGCATCATCACGATATCCGCGCCGTCAAGCGCCTTCTTCATGTCGGTGAAGACCGCGACGCCGTAGCGCTCGATGCCCTTGGGCAGCAAAGTGACGGGACCGCAGACGCGCACCCGCGCCCCGAGTGCCTGCAGGCAGATGATGTTGGAGCGCGCGACGCGGCTATGCGCGATATCCCCGCAGATCACCACCGTCAGGCCCTCGATCCGGCCCTTGTTGCGGCGAATGGTCAGCGCGTCGAGCAGGGCCTGCGTCGGGTGCTCATGCGCGCCGTCGCCGGCATTGATCACCGCGCAATCGACCTTGCGGGCGAGACGATGCACCGCGCCGGCCGCATGGTGGCGGACCACGATGAGATCGGGCCGCATCGCGTTCAACGTGATGGCGGTGTCGATCAGCGTCTCGCCCTTCTTCACGCTCGAATTCGCAACCGACATGTTCATCACATCGGCGCCGAGGCGTTTGCCCGCGAGTTCGAAGCTCGCCTGCGTGCGGGTGGAGTTTTCAAAGAAGAGGTTGATCATCGTCCGGCCGCGCAAGCTGGACTTCTTCTTCTCGACCTGCCGGTTCAGCGTGGTCTCCACCTCCGCCAAGGCGAGAAGGCCCTCGATATCGGGGCGCGTCAGGCCCTCGATCCCGAGCAGATGGGGATGGGGAAAGGCAAAAATCGAGCTGTTGGACATCGCAATTCGAGGCGTTAGGCCACGCGATGGCGAAGGGCAAGGGAGCGGGCGGGCTATCCCCCGGAGAAATGCATGTCCGGCGCCGGAATGGCGCCTTTTCCGCTCCGTGCTGCGTGAAGGCCATTTGACAAACCCCCCGCGTCTCTCCATGTCTCCGGGCCGATCGGATGGGGCGTGATGGAACATAAAGTCGTCGTCGTTGAATCGCCGGCCAAGGCCAAGACGATCCACAAATATCTGGGACGCGGCTACGAGGTGATCGCCTCGTATGGCCATGTGCGCGACCTGCCGCCCAAGGATGGCTCGGTCGATCCCGATGCGGATTTCGCCATGCTCTGGGAGCTGGATGGCCGCGGTTCAAAGCAGATCTCCGCCATCGCCGCCGCCGTGAAGGATGCGGACAGCCTCATTCTCGCGACCGACCCGGATCGCGAGGGAGAGGCCATCTCGTGGCACATTCTCGAAGCGCTGAAATCGCGCCGCGTGCTCAAGGGCAAGCCGGTGGAGCGCGTGACCTTCAACGCCATCACCAAGGATGCCGTGGCCCATGCCATGGCGAACCCGCGCGAGATCGACCAGGCGCTGGTCGATGCCTATCTGGCGCGACGCGCGCTGGATTACCTCGTGGGCTTCCAGCTTTCGCCCGTGCTCTGGCGGAAATTGCCGGGCGCGCGTTCGGCAGGCCGCGTGCAATCGGTCGCCTTGCGCCTCGTCTGCGATCGCGAGGAGGAGATCGAGCGCTTCATCACGCGGGAATACTGGTCGCTGGTGGCGACGCTTCTCACCGCCAGGGGCGAGGCCTTCGAGGCGCGGCTTGTCGGCGCGGATGGCAGGAAGATCACCCGGCTCGATGTCGGCACGAAGGCCGAGGCCGAGGCCTTCAAGGCGGCGCTCGATGCGGCGCGCTTCACGGTTCAATCCGTGGAAGCCAAGCCCGCGAAGCGCCATCCCTATCCGCCCTTCACCACTTCGACGCTGCAGATGGAAGCCTCGCGCAAGCTCGGCTTCGCGCCGGCCATCACCATGCGTCTTGCGCAGAAACTCTATGAGGGGGTGGAGATCGGCGGCGAGACGACCGGCCTCATCACCTATATGCGCACCGACGGCGTCGACATGGCCCCGGAGGCGGTGGCCGCCTTGCGCCGCTTCATCGGCCGGGAATTCGAGGCGGAATACCTGCCCGGCGTTCCGCGCGCCTATTCCACCAAGGCGAAGAACGCGCAGGAAGCCCACGAGGCCATCCGCCCCACGGATATCTTCCGCGTTCCGGCGGCCATGAAGGCCTATCTCTCGGGCGACGAATACAGGCTCTACGAACTCATCTGGAAACGCACGCTCGCATGCCAGATGGAGAGCGCCCGCCTCGAACGCACCACGGTCGACATTCTCGCCGAAGCCGGCACCCGCAAGCTCGACCTGCGCGCGACCGGCCAGGTCGTGCTGTTCGATGGTTTTCTCGCGCTCTATCAGGAAACCGACGAAGACGCCGAGGATGAGGATTCGAAGCGCTTGCCGGCCATGAAGGTGGGGGATGCGGTTTCGAAAAAGGCCATCGCCGCGACCCAGCATTTCACCGAGCCGCCGCCGCGATTCACGGAAGCCACGCTCATCAAGCGGATGGAAGAGCTGGGCATCGGCCGCCCCTCCACCTATGCCGCGACGCTCGCAACCCTGCGCGACCGCGAATACGTCAAGATCGACAAGAAGCGTCTCCTTCCCGAGGACAAGGGCCGCATCGTCACGGCTTTCCTCGAAAGCTTCTTCGCGCGCTATGTCGAATTCGGGTTCACCGCCGATCTCGAGAACGATCTTGACCGCATCTCCAATGCCGAGGTCGATTGGCGCGAGGTGCTCCGCCAATTCTGGAAGGATTTCAAGGCCGCGATCGAGAGTGCCAGGGAGCGCCGCACGACGGAAGTGCTCGACGGCCTCAATGACCATCTCGGCCCGGCGATCTTCCGCGACAAGGGCGATGGCACCAATCCGCGGGCCTGCCCGAAATGCGGTTCGGGCCAGCTTTCCCTGAAGCTCGGCAAGCTCGGGCCCTTCATCGGCTGCTCGAACTATCCGGAATGCCGCTTCACCCGCCCCTTCTCCATGGCGGGCGGCGAGGAGGGCAGCGCCGAAGGCACGGATGACAACGGCAACCGCGTCCTCGGGCAGGACCCGGAGACGGGCCTTGAAGTCACGGCGCGCGAAGGCCGCTTCGGGCCCTTCATCCAGCTCGGCGAGGGCGAGAAGCCGAAGCGCGCCTCGCTCGCCAAGGGCATGACGCTGAAATCCCTCACGCTGGAACAGGCGCTGGCGCTGCTTTCCCTGCCGCGCGAGGTGGGCAAGGACCCAACGACCGGCGATCCCATCCTCGCGGGCATCGGCAAATACGGTCCTTACGTGCAGCGCGGGAAGACCTATGCCAATCTGGATGCCGCGGATGATGTCTTCACGGTGGGCATGAACCGCGCGATCGACCTCATCGCCACGAAGGAAGCGGGCGGCGCCAAGCGCTTCGGCCGGGCCGCGAGCGGCGGCGCACCGGCCGGCAAGGTTCTGGGCGCGCATCCGGATGGCGGCGACATCACCCTGCTTGATGGGCGATATGGCGCTTACGTGAAGTGGGGTTCGGTGAACGCGACCATCCCCAAGGGCGCGAACAAGGACGAGCTGACCCTCGAAGGCGCGCTCGGCCTCATCGCCGCGCGCATCGAGGCGACGGGCGGCGCGAAGCCCGCGCGCGGCAAGGCTCCGGCCAGGAAAGCGCCGGCGAAGAAACCGGCTGCGAAAAAGGCTCCGGCCAAGGCGAAGAAGGGCTGAGGCCTGTCGTCATGCCCGGGCCTGGCCCGGGCATTCCCGACTTCCCCGCCGATAAGGACGTGGATGGCCGGAACAGGTCCGGGCAGGACATTGGCGCAGGCCATCCCACCCGGCTACCCTTTGCCCGAGGGGGATTCGTCATGCTCGAAGGTTTTGCCGCGCTCATCGTCCTGCAACTCGCCGGCGAGGTCATTGCCGGGCTCACGCGGGTTCCTGTTCCCGGCCCGGTGATCGGCCTCGGCCTGCTCGCCGCTTATGCGCTCTGGCGCGGCGGCATCCCGGAACGCATCGAGCAGGCGGGTGAGGCCCTGCTGAAACACCTTTCGCTCCTCTTCGTGCCGGCCGGCGTGGGGCTGATCGCGTTCGGTGATCGCCTGCTGGCCGAGGGCATGCGCCTCATCGTGGTGCTCGTCGTCTCGACGGCGCTGACGATGATCGTCACGGCCCTGGTCTTCCGGGCGCTCGCGAAGCCGGAGGACGAGTGATGCGGAACCTCTCCGACCCCTCCCAGTTCTGGATCTACCTTGCCGAGCAGCCGCTTTTCTTCCTCGTGCTCACGGTGCTGGCCTATCTCGTGGGCGATCGCATCTCGCAGGCGACGGGGCGGCATCCGGTCGCGAACCCGGTGCTGATCGCGGTGATGATCGTCGGGGGCGTGCTGCTTCTCACGGGCACGCCGCATGCCCGCTATTTCGAAGGCGCGCGCTTCGTTCATGTGCTGCTCGGCCCCGCGACCGTGGCGCTCGCGCTGCCGATCATCCGCCATCGGGCGCTGATCCGGCGGCAATGGCGGGCGATCCTCGGCGCGATGGTGATCGGCGCGGGCATGGGCGTGATCAGCGCGGCGGAACTTGCGAAGGCCTTGGGGCTTTCCGCCGGAACGGTCGCCTCCATCGCGCCGAAAAGCGTCACGGCGGCGATCGCCATGGGCATTTCCGAGCAATTGGGCGGCACGCCACCGCTCACGGCCGTATTAGTCATCGCCACCGGCATTCTCGGGGCGATCCTCATCACGCCGCTGATGAACCTGATCCGCGTCCGGGATTACGCCGCGCGCGGCTTCGCGGCAGGCCTCGCAGCGCATGGAATCGGCACGGCGCGGGCCTTGCAGGTAAACGAGAAGGCCGGCGCCCATGCCGCCCTCGCCATGGGGCTCAACGGCCTGGTGACGGCCTTGCTCGCGCCGCTCCTGCTCATGCTGCTCTGATCCGGCGAGGCGTTTTTCAGGCTTTGCGCGTCTCAAGCCTCATGTCACAAGAGTGCCGATGACCCGCCGACCCAAGACCAGCCAGGCGCATGCGCTGCCCTCGCGCGAGGATATCCTCGCCTTTCTCGCGAATGCGCCCGATCGCGCCGGCAAGAACGAGATCGCGCGGCATTTCCACCTCAACGCCTCCGAACGCGTGACGCTGAAACGGATGCTGAAGGACATGCAGGCCGAGGGCCTGCTGGAAAAGCGCCAGCGCCGCCTCATCGCGCAGGGCCAGCTCGGCCCGGTCCTCATCGGCGAGGTGATCGGCCACGATTCTGATGGGGAATTGCTCGCAATCCCCGTGGACTGGAACGAGGCGCGCGGTGAAGCACCCCGCATCGTCGTCATCCTCCCGAAGCGCGGCGGGCGCGATGCCCCGCCCCCGCCCGGCCCCGGCGACCGCGCGCTGATGAAGATCGAGCCCACGAACGAGGAGGATGGCCCTCCTTACGAGGGCCGCATCCTCAAGATGCTCTCGCGGCCCGCAAAGCGCATGCTCGGGGTCTTCCGCACCGCGGCGGATGGCACGGGGCGCGTCGTTCCGGTGGATCGCAAGGGCCAGGGCCGCGAGGTCCGCATCCCCATGACTGACCATCAGGCCGAGGATGGCGATCTCGTCACGGTCGACATCCATGACCGTCCCGGCGCCGGCCTCTCCGGTGGCAAGATCCGCGAGCGGCTCGGATCGCTGAAGAGCGAGCGGGCGGTGAGCCTCATCGCCATCCATAACCATGAAATCCCCTATGTCTTCTCCGAAGCGGCGCTGAAGGAAGCCGAGGGCGCGCAAGAGCCCACGCTTGAGGGACGCGAGGATTGGCGCGCCATTCCGCTCATCACCATCGATCCGGCGGATGCGAAGGACCATGACGACGCGGTGCATGCCGAGGCCGATCCAGACCCCGAAAATCCCGGCGGCTACATCCTCCATATCGCGATCGCCGATGTTGCGGCCTATGTCCGGCCCGGCTCGGTGCTCGATCGCGAGGCGCGGTTGCGCGGCAATTCGGTCTATTTCCCGGATCGCGTCGTGCCGATGCTGCCGGAGCGCATTTCGAACAACCTCTGTTCGCTGAAGCCCGGCGTGAACCGCGCGGCCATGGGCCTGCGGGTGGTGGTGGACAGGCATGGCATGCGCCGCGCCCATTCCTTCCACCGCGTGCTCATGCGTTCTGCCGCGAAGATCGCCTATCCGCAGGCGCAATCGGCCATCGACGGCCAGCCGGATGACACAACCGGCCCGCTGCTCGAACTCGTGCTGAAGCCGCTTTACGGTGCCTATGCCGTGCTCAAGGCCGCGAGCGACGCCCGCGAGCCGCTCGATCTCGACCTGCCCGAGCGCAAGCTGGTGCTGGACCAACAGGGCCTCGTGACGGATGTGATCATTCCCGAGCGTCTCGACGCACATCGGCTGATCGAGGAATTCATGATCCTCGCGAATGTCTGCGCGGCGGACACGCTGGAGAAGGCGCGCATTCCCCTGCTCTACCGCGTGCATGATGCGCCGAGCCTCGAGAAGATGCAGGTCTTGCGCGACTTTCTCGATACCGTGGGCATCACCCTGCCGAAGCAGGGCGCGGTGCGGCCGACCCTTTTCAACCGTATTCTCGCGCGGGTGAAGGAGAGCCCGAACGAGGTTCTGACCAACGAGATCATTCTACGCAGCCAGGCGCAGGCAGAATATGCGCCGGAGAATATCGGGCATTTCGGGCTGAACCTGCGCCGCTACGCGCATTTCACCTCGCCCATCCGCCGCTATTCCGATCTCATCGTGCATCGCGGGCTGATCCGCGCGCATGCCTTCGGCGATGATGGCCTGCCGGACACCCTGCCGGATGCGATGAAGAAGCTCGGCGAGGACATCTCGGCCTGCGAGCGCCGCGCCATGGCGGCAGAGCGCGAGACGGCGGATCGGCTCATCGCGCAGTTCCTGGCCGAGCAGGTCGGCGCGAGCTTCTCCGGCCGCGTGACAGGGGTTACACGCGCCGGATTATTCATTCGGCTGGATCGCACGGGGGCCGATGGCCTCGTTCCGATTTCCACACTCGGGGAGGAGCGATTCATCCATGACGAGGCTGCCCACGCGCTCGTCGGTCAGCGGACGGGCGAGAGTTTCCGCCTCGGCGACGCGGTGAAGGTGCGGCTTGTCGAGGCCCTCCCATTTGCGGGGGCGCTGCGCTTTGAAATGCTGAGCGAGGGGCGCTATGCGAAGGTGAGTCGCGGCCGTTCGCGCCTCCGCCCACGCGATGATCCGCGCGAGCGGCGGCAAGCCCGCCGCAATACGCGCCGGGATGAACGCCCAGGGCGCGACGAACCGCGCGGCGGCGGTGATTTCCGCTTCGAGGAAGAGTGATGAGCAACTGGAACGACCGAGCAAACGCCACCCCGAGCGAGGCCCCGCGCGACTGGAAACAGGCGATCGGTCGCGGTTTCCGTTGTCGTTGTCCCGCTTGCGGCGAGGGCAAGCTCTTCGGCAAGTTCCTGAAGGTGAAGCCGGAATGCGAAAAGTGCGGCGCGGAATTCTCGGGCCATCGCGCCGATGATCTTCCGCCCTACATCACGATCATGATCGTCGGGCATGTCATCGTGCCCTTGTTCCTGGTGTTCGAGCGCAGCACGAACTGGCCCGACTGGATGCACATGGTCATCTGGCTTTCGCTGACGGCCGCTCTCACCATGGCTCTGATCCAGCCTGTGAAGGGCGCGACCATCGCCTATCAATGGGCCTTGCGCCTGCATGGCTTCGATCCCGCCGGCGACATCCACGACATGCCTGCGAAGAGCTGACCGCCGTGACCGGCCTGCCGACACCGTCTGAATGCCTGGAGCTTCTCAATCGTGAGGCCCGCCGCCATGCCGGGAAATCCGGCCGGCCGGTGGATGCCGCGACGCTGATCATCCTCGATCGCACGGGTCGCGAGCCGCGGCTGCTCATGGGACGGCGCCACAAGAACCACCGCTTCATGCCCGATGTGTTCGTTTTCCCCGGCGGGCGCTCGGAAACGGGCGATGCGCATGTGCCGGTGGCGGGAATGCTGGACGAGGCAACAATCCAGCGGCTGATGCTCGCGAGCCCTGGCGCGAACCCCTCGCGCATGAAGCGCCTTGCGCTCGCGGCCATCCGCGAGACTTTCGAGGAAACCGGCATCGTGATCGGCCGCAAGGCCGGCGATGCTCCGCAACTCGCCGGCCCATGGGGCGAATTCACGGCAACGGGCCACCTGCCCGATCTCTCGGCCCTCGCCTATGTCGCCCGCGCCATTACGCCGCCGCGCCGCCCCAAAAGGTTCGATACGCGCTTTTTCGTCGTGGAATCCACTGCGATCGCCCTCCAGGTTCCGGATATCGTAACGCCCGACAGCGAATTGACCGAACTTGCCTGGCTCACGCTCGACGATACGAAGGACCTGCCGCTGCCGGTCATTACCCGCGTGATGCTCGGCGAATTGCAGGGCTGGATCGAGGCCCGCGCCACGGGAACCGAACCCGCGATTCCTTTCTATTGCGAACGCCGCGGCCGCATGGAGCGAAACCTGATCTGAATTCGGTTCGCATGAACCTGGCGCGGGCCGGATTCCACTCGCCCGACATGATTTCAGAACATTTTCCGATCTGACCGCATGAGATCGGATTCATCATCTCTTTCTTTTTTCGCATTTTCTTCACGCGAACCGGTGCCCACTTCGCTTGAAAATGCTTTAGAATGGAACACCCGGCTCCGGCGCCTTCGAGCCCGGCATGGGCTGGATCTTCGCATCCTTCGGCACCGTGAAGAGCGCGGGGTTCTGCGCCTGCCGCAGCAGGCGGATCGCGCGGAACGGGGCGCCACCCTCCTCCATCACGAGCGGAATGCCATCATTCGAGAGGCAGACGTTCGCACCGTTCACCCGGGCTTCGCGACAGGTTTCGCCGGCCACCTCGCGCATGGCCTCGCCCGGAACGATGGCCATCCCGATGATCGGTCGCCCCCGGCTGCCATAGATACCCTGCCGCCCTTCCTGCACGAGGATGAGCACATCGCCCTTCGCGAGGTCCCGCAGCATGACCTGCCCGGAACCGTCGAGCGCCTCGATGCGCAGGATGCGCCGCTCGGCGAGATAGCGCATGCGCATCATCTTGCCGCCCTCGTCCTGCACTCCATCCATCTCGAAATCGCGGTTGCCGAACAGGTTGAAGCCGGCGCCCTGCGCAAAGGCGATGAGCATGCCGGACAGCAGAGCCAGAAGAACCGCGAGAATGCGCAAAGCTTGCGCCTTTCTGTCATTCGAATCGTGCGAGAACACTAGCATGACCGAACCCGCCAGCCAGCCTGCCCCGCAAACGGACCTGAATGCCACCGAACGCCTCCGCGTGATCCTCTCCGCTGTCGCGATCGTGACGCTGGTCGGGGTTTCACTCAGCGTGTCCGGGCCGCTGCTCGCGCTGGAAATGGAGCGCTGGGGCACGCCCTCCGCCATTGCCGGGCTCACGGCCACGCTGGCCGGCGTTGGCAACCTCCTGTTCGTGCCCTTCGTGCCGCGCCTCGCCGCGCGCTTCGGCGTGAAATGGCTCGTGGCAACCATGCTGCTGCTCGCGGCCGGGCTGCATTTCGCCTTCTGGGCCCTGCCCAATCTCTGGGTCTGGGCGGCGTTCCGCTTCATGCTCGGCGCGGCGATCGGCACCCTTTTCGTGCTCTCCGAATACTGGATCAGCGCGGCAGCCAACCCGCTGCGACGCGGCTTCATCATGGGGGCCTATGCGACCGCGCTGGCCTTGGGCTTCGCGATCGGCCCGCTGATGCTGACCGTGACCGGCACGCAGGGCATGTTGCCCTATGCCGCGACGGCTGTTCTGATTCTCACCGGCCTCATGCCCCTGAAGCTCATCGGCCCGAGTGCCGCGACCGTGCATGGCTCGCCGCGCGCTTCGGTCCTGAGCTTCGTGCGGCTTGCCCCGGCGGCAACGCTCGCCGCCCTCACCGTGGGCGCGATCGAGATCGGCGCCTTCACGCAGCTCTCCATCCATGGCTTGCGGATGGGATGGCCGGAAGACTCCGCCGCCATGCTGGTTTCCGCCTTCGCCATCGGCAACGTTCTGTTCCAGATGCCCATGGGTTGGCTGGCGGACCGGCTCGACCGCCGGAAGATCCTGCTGGGCATCGCCCTGTCCGCGACCGTCATCGCGTGCTGCCTGCCGCTGACCGGCTCGGCCTTCTGGCCCCATGCCGGGCTGCTGATGCTGCTCGGCGGCCTTGTGGGCGCGCTCTACACCGTGGGGCTCGCGCATCTGTCGAGCCGCTTCGCGCAGGCCGATCTCGTCTCGGCCAACGCGGCCTTCGTGATGCTCTATTCCGTCGGGCAAATGGCCGGGCCGCCGCTGCTGGGGGCGGGTATCGATGTGGCGGGCACCTGGGGCGTGCCGGTGACGGTGGCGATGGTGCTCGCGCTTTACGGCTTCGTCGTCGCCAGCCGCCTGCGGGCCGGGCCTGCGCGCGGATGACGACGCGCTTTTGCGCTTGACTTCCGCCCCCCGTTTGGCGAAGAGATCCTCCTGTTTGCCGGGCGCTCTCCGCCCGGTCCTTCGTTTTTCAGGCGATCCGCGCTGGCTCCAGTCGGGTTGACCGTTCCAGAGGTGAGATCATGGCCAAGGCCGCCACCATCAAGATCAAGCTCGTCTCGACGGCCGATACCGGCTATTTCTACGTGACGAAGAAGAACGCGCGCACCGCGACCGAGAAGCTCTCTTTCAAGAAGTATGATCCGGTCGCGAAGAAGCATGTGGAGTTCAAGGAAGCCAAGATCAAGTGATCTCGCTTCCTTCGCAAAGTGGAACGACAAAGGCGCGCTCGGGCGCCTTTTTTGTTGTCTTTTCAGGTCCTTGCGCGAGCATTTCGAGAGGTTGATTCAAGACAAGAAAAGGGCCGGCGCCAGAACGGTCGAGGAGGCAACCTTCCCCGTCGCAGCAAGCCGGCCCAACCCGTAAGGACCCAGGAGATGCGGCGGACCTGAGCAACCCTCGCGGGACCGGACGGGCGAAAAGGCCAGAGACCGAATCGCACCGTTCCGTTTATCAAGATCATGATCCTAGCCCGCCCGTGCCGCTTGGCAAGGGCGCGGGCGTCAGGCTGCGAGCTTCAGGCTGCGAGCTTCACCTGGTTGCGCCCGGAACGCTTGGCCTCGTAGAGCGCATCATCGGCCATCTTGAAGAGGCGGTCCGGGCTGTCGAAGCCCTCCCCGGCTGTCGCCACGCCGATCGATACGGTGAGGTCGAGCGACTTGCCGCCGTTCTGCACGGGGAAGGGTGTCTTCTCGATGTTGAGGCGGATGCGCTCGGCCACGCAACTGGCGGCAAAGGCCTCGGTATCCGGCATCACGATCACGAATTCCTCGCCGCCGAAGCGGGCGACGACATCGATGCCGCGCACCACCTTGCGCAGGCGCTCGGCGCATTCGCGCAGAACCTCGTCGCCCGAATCGTGGCCATGCTGGTCGTTGATGCGCTTGAAGTGATCGATGTCGATGACGAGCAGCGAGATCGCCGCGCCGCGCACGAGCGTGTCGTTCATCAGGCTCGCGAGATGGGTATGGAAAAAGCGGCGATTGTGAAGCTTGGTCAGCGGATCGATGATCGCCAGTTCCATCGAGGCCTGCAGGTTCTCGCGCAGGCGTTCCTGGTAGCGCTTCTTGCGCACCTGCGTCGAGATGCGGGCGACAAGCTCGTTCCGGTCGATCGGGCGGATGAGATAGTCGTTGACGCCCATGTCGAGGGCGCGCATCACGCGGGCATCATCGGTTGTCTCGGCCAGAACGAGAATCGGCAGGTTGCGCAGCTTGTCGTTGGAGCGCATCTGCGAGACGATGCGCAGGGGGTCGACATTCTGAAGGCCGAGGCTCAGCACGAGGCAATCGCGGCCATCCCCCGGAAGGCGGGCGACGAGATCGCCCGGTGCATCGACGCAATCCACCACATGGTGCTGGGCGAGCGCCACCTTCATCCGGTCGGCCGCGTTGGCGCGATCCTCGACAATGAGGATGCGGCCGTTCCGTCCATCCTCTGCAGCGGCGATCGCGAGCGGGTCGGGAAGGCCCAGCGTCTGCGAGTTCGCCGCGCGTGCGCGCAGTTCATCCGTCAGGTGCTTCAGCCGCACGAGGCTGCGCACGCGGGTGAGCAGCGCGATCTCGTTGATGGGCTTGGTGAGGAAGTCATCGGCACCAGCCTGCAGGCCACGCAGTCGATCCGCGGGGCTGTCGAGCGCCGTCACCATCACCACCGGCAGATGGGCAGTGGCCGGCGCGGATTTCAGGCGCTGGCAGACCTCGAAGCCATCCATGGCAGGCATCATCACATCAAGCAGAACCATATCGCATTCGCCGCGCTCGCAGATATCGAGCGCCTGCGGGCCGTTCATGGCCGTCACAACGGTGAAATACTCGGCGGTGAGACGCGCCTCGAGAAGCCGGATATTGGCGAAGACATCATCGACGATGAGAATGCGAGCGGTCATGGGAGGTCAGCCGATGAAGTTCCGGACGGTTTCAACGAATTTTACGACGGAGATTGGCTTCGAGAGATACCCCTCGCAGCCAGATCCGCGGATGCGCTCCTCGTCCCCTTTCATCGCAAAGGCCGTGATGGCGATGACCGGAATGGTCCTCAGGTCGTCGTCTTCCTTCAGGAGCTTGATGACATCCATACCGGATACTTCCGGAAGCTGGATATCCATCAGAATGAGATCGGGATGATGGTTACGGGCCAGTTCAAGACCTTCCAGACCAAGGCGAGTTTTCAGAGTCGCATAGCCATGCGCTTCCAGAAGATCGTTGAAGAGCTTCATGTTGAGGTCATTGTCCTCAACAATCAGAACGGTCTTCGGCATCGATTCGGTCCATCCTGTTGGAAGCGCGCCATGGAGGGGCCCACTCCGGTCCCTCATAGAGTTCTAAACCAAAAGGGGTGAACCAATCGGTAAGCGATTGATCTCGCGACCCCGCCGGGGCACTTCGTTAACAGCATGGTTGAACAATTCCTAACTCCTTCGCACGGAGCAATCGCATGCCCCCTCGCCCCCCGACCGCTGATCCGGAAATGCTCGCGATCTCGGCGCTTTCCTTCCTGGCGGAGGAGCCGGAACGGCTGTCGCGCTTTCTTGATCTGACGGGCCTTTCGCCAACAACCTTGCGGCGGGCCGCAGCCGAACCGCGCTTTCTCGCTTCCGTTCTGGATTATCTCGTGGCGGATGAGAGCCTGCTGCTGGCCTTCGCGGCCAATGCACAGGTCGCGCCCGAGACGGTCGTCGCCACAGCCGAACGCCATCGGCGCTGAAGGCTCAACGCGCGCAAGGGTCGGCCTTCAGCGCCTCGTATTTCATGGCACGCCCCGTCAGCGAGAATTCCGGGAAATCGAACACGAGATCGCCCATCACGCCATTTGCGAAAACGACCGAACGCAAGGTGTAAACCGGCACACGATCCCCCGGCTCGTCGTTGAAATAAGCCATCGAGACCGGCCAGCGGCGCAGGGAGGCGAGTTCGGGCATGCGCAGAACCTCCTCCACCCGGTTGTTGCGATCGCCCTCGAGCGGCGGGCCGATGGTGGCATTCACCTCGAAGACCTTCTCGCCGCCCTCCGACCCATCGAAGACGCGATTCTTGAAAGTGCGCTCGCCCTTTTGCGCGGCGGCGATGATCGCGATCGACATCGCCGAGGGAAACATCACATCGCCGTCGAAGTCAGTCTTCCGGCCCGGCGGCTTGCGCATCGCCACCGACAGCGAGCCATCGGCGCGGCGTCGGGCTTCGCCGTCGGCATCACGGAGCACTTGCCCCTGCATGCGATTGAGCATGGAGAAGGTGAAGCGACGATTATCCGCGTCCTCGAACAGGTTCACGCGGAAATCCATGCGGCGCGCGCTGCCATCGGAATCCAGAAGGTCCACGACCTGCCGGTAATTTGTGGCATAGCCCTCGCAGGCATTGCCGGAAAACTCGATCGCCATCAGCCCGCTGGCGCCGGTTATGCCCTGCGAGCCTCCCTTCGGACCGAGCTGCACCTGATAGACGATGCGATGCGGCTGGAGCACCACGCGCGCGGGATCGGCCACGGACGGCGCCTGTGCCATGGCCGGAGAGAATTCCGGCGCGAGAAACGAGGCCGAAGCGAACAAGGCGGCAGCCAGCCGCACAGAGATTTTTCCCGCCACCATCGACCGCACCATGCCCATTCGTCTTTTCCCTGCTTGCCTTGCCCGAACCCTGGCCGTCTCCGATCCATGATCCGCATGGCCAATTTGCGGCGAGTGGCTTGAGAATCGTGCATCGCCGGATCAAGAATACGTGTCAGCCTTTCTGGGCAAGACCAATACCGGACGCAAGGAGAACACCATGTCTGCCATCGAAGCGCGGCTCAGCGATCTCGGCGTGATGTTGCCCAGCCCCGCCGCCCCTGTGGCGAATTATGTGCCTTTCCGCCGCTCCGGCAACCTGCTGATCGTGGCGGGCCAGCTTTGCATCGGGCCCGATGGCAAGATTGCCGACAGGCACAAGGGCAAGCTTGGCGCTTCGGTTTCCGTGGAGGATGGCCGCGAGGCCGCGCGCTTCTGCGCCGTGAACCTGCTGGCCCAGGCCAAGGCCGCGCTCGGCGATCTCGACCGGATCGTGGCTTGCCTGCGTCTTGGTGGCTTCATTGCCTCCATGCCGGATTTCACCCAGCAGGCCCTGGTGATGAATGGCGCGTCCGATCTCATGGTCGGTGCTCTCGGTGATGCCGGCAAGCATGCGCGCACCACCATCGGGGTGCCGGTGCTGCCCGGCGATGTCTGCGTCGAGGTCGATGCGCTGTTCGAGGTGGCTTGATGGCCTTCGCTTCGCCCCAGCTTGAGGCGGTTTTCGCGCGTGCCATCGCCCATCGCGGCCTGCATGATGCGGCGGCAGGCGTGATCGAGAATACGCGCTCCGCCTTCGCGGCCGCGCTTCATGCCGGTTTCGGCATGGAATGCGACCTGCAGATATCCGCCGATGGCGAGGCGATGGTGTTCCATGATTTCACGCTCGACCGGCTGACGACCTCCAGCGGCCGCGTGGACCAGATGACGGCGAACCAGATCCGCCATGTGAGTTTCAAGGCGGGGGGGGATCGCATCCAATCGCTCGCGGAGCTCCTGATGCAGGTCGAGGGGCAGCAGGCGCTGGTGGTGGAGGTCAAGAGCCGCTTCGACGGCAACACCGCGATCTGCACGCGCATCGCCGCCCTCGTGAAGGCCTATTCCGGCCCGCTGGCGCTGAAGAGCTTCGACCCCGCGATGATCAGGGCCCTGCGCGCGGCGGGCGTGGCGCGGCCGCTCGGCATTGTCGCCATGAACGCCTATGAATACCCGGATTATGCGGGCCTTTCCGCCGAGCAGAAGCACGCCCTCGGCAATCTCCTGCATTTTGGCGAAACGCGGCCGGATTTCCTCTCCTGGAAGCATCAGGACCTGCCCTCCGCCGCGCCCTATCTCTGCCGCAGCCAGCTTGGGCTGCCGGTGATGGGCTGGACGATCCGCTCGGCGGAAGAGGCCGCGCGCGCCAGACCGCATATCGACCAGATCGTCTTCGAGGGTTTCCAGCCGCCATGACAGGCTGGCCCCTGTCCCCCGCGCGCCGCAGGCGCTAGAGCGCAAACCGATCTGATTGAATCAGATCTGGCGCTCACTCTTCTTGTTTTCGCATCCGCTTTTTCCGCCAACCGGTATCCACTTGGCGGGCGGATGCTCTAGTTTCGCGAAAATGACATCACCTCGCCTCACGGTCGATATGCGGTCTGGCGCGCGCGGCCTCTTCCGCCG
>NZ_JBJTDY010000176.1:0-32800 GCF_046092605.1 Rhabdaerophilum sp.
GCTCGCCCGTTACTGCGCGGAGAACTGGCAGAACCTGCCGAAACCCTATCGCAGCTATCGCGCCGGCTGGGTGTTCCGCAACGAGAAGCCCGGCCCCGGCCGCTTCCGCCAGTTCATGCAGTTCGATGCGGATACGGTGGGCGCTGCAAGTGTCGCGGCCGATGCCGAAATCTGCATGATGGCGGCGGATACGCTGGACAGCCTCGGGCTGTTTGAATTGGACGCGAACGGGAACAAGCGCCCGCTCTATGTCATCAAGGTCAATAACCGGAAGATCCTGGATGGTGTGATGGAGGCTGCTGGCGTTCGAGATGACCAGAAGCTGACCGTCCTGCGAGCCATCGATAAGGCGGATAAATTTGCTTGGTCCGAAGTTGCGAAACTCCTAGGTCCGGGACGACGCGACGAAAGCGGTGACTTCACGAAAGGCGCCGGGCTAAACGCGGATCAGATCGAAGGCATCGAGACCTTCTGCAACTTCCAAAAACTTGCTCGTAGCGGTGGCCAACCTCTTGAAGACGTTACAAATCTTACACCCGATCAGCGTCTTCAACGTGCAAACGCGACCGGCTCAGAGATTATGGAGTTTGTTGCTCCCGAAGGTGGTTCGGCCTCATTCTTTCTAGCTAACAATCTCGGAGTTGTCGGCGCCCTGGAGCGCTCTTTTAGCAATCCCACTTCTAAGGAAGGTCTGGCAGAACTCCGTCAAATCGCAGAACTCGTAGAATCATCTGGATACTTTCGGGACCGCATCCGCATCGACCCTTCCGTCGTGCGCGGCCTCGAATATTACACCGGCCCGGTTTTTGAGGCCGAACTGCTCTTCGAGGTGAAGGATGAGGAGGGCCGGCCCATCCGCTTCGGCTCGGTGGGCGGCGGCGGGCGCTACGATGGCCTTGTCTCGCGCTTTCTCGACGAGCCCGTGCCGGCCACGGGCTTTTCGATCGGTGTGTCGCGCTTGCGCGCCGCGCTCGACAAGCTCGCGGAGATGCGCGGCGAGAAAACCGGTGAGGTGGAAGGCCCTGTTGTCGTGACTCTCATGCCGCAGGATCGCGGAAATGCCGAGGCTATGGCGTCGCTACAGCAAATCGTCTCTCTCCTTCGCAATGCCAAGGATGAGAAGGGCAACCCGGCAGGCATCCCTGCGGAGCTTTATCTCGGTCCATCTGGCTTGAAAGCGCAATTTAAATACGCCGACCGTCGAAATTCTCGTGTCGTCCTCACTCAAGGTGAAGATGAGCGGAAGGCTGGGATTGTGCAGGTGAAAGACCTCATCCTCGGCGCGACCCTCACCGACATCAAGGACCGCACCGAATACCTCGCCAAGCAGGCCGAGGCGCAATTCCCTGCGAAGATTTCAGAGGTTGTTGAGAAGGTGCGCGAGGTTCTCGCCCGGCATCGCTGAGCCACGGGCGTCATGGCCGGACCTGTTCCGGCCATCCACGTCTTTCCCGGCTTCAAGACAAGACGTGGATGCTCGGGCCAAGCCCGGGCGTGACGGTTGCGTCCGTGGATTCCCGCTCGCGGCCCACGCCGCTTCGGGAATGACAGGAACACACCAAAACGATTCATCCCGTTTCGAACTTGTCGTCGCCTTCTCGCGCGCGCGCTGATAGAAGCGGGTCGAAAATCGAGGTTTGGGGATGGTGATGGACCAACGGCGAAACTCCGGCACGGCGCGCCTCGCGCGGGGCGCTTGGGCTGAAAACGGCGTGAATGCGCTGGGGGCGCGCCTCGTCGCGCGTTTCGCCCGCGTGGGCTATGCGGCATCGGACGTGCCGGTGCTCCAGCCCGCCGAGCCCTTCCTGGAGCTCTCGGGCGAGGATATCCGCCGCCGCCTCTTCGTCACCTCTGATGACGAGGGCGAGGAATTGTGTCTCAGGCCGGAATTCACCATTCCCGCCGCTCTGGCCTATCTGAAATCCGGTGTCGTCGGGCGGCGGGCGGATCTCGCCTTCCTCGGCCCGGTATTTCGCCAGCGCCCCGGCGAGAATGCCGAGTTCTGGCAATTCAGCGCCGAATCCCTCGGGCGGACGGATCGCGAGGCGGCGGATGCCGATCTGCTCGCGGAAGTGCATGGCGCGGTGACGGATGAAATCGGCGCGGAGGGGCTCACCCTTCGCGTGGGCGATCTTGCGCTGTTCGCGCGCCTCATCGAGACGTTGAACCTCTCGCCCGTTCTCGCGCGCCGCCTCAGCCTCGCGCTCGGCGAGGGGCGGATCGAGGCGTTGCTCGAGGCCCCGCTCGCCGGTGGAAGGCCCGAGGCCAAGGGTCTTGCACGCTATTCCGGCGTGCTGGATGCGCTGAAGGATGCCGACCCCGGGGAGGCCAAGGCCTTCGTGAAGGACCTGCTCTCGCTCGCCGGCATCTCGGCCGTTGGGGGGCGTTCGGCGGAGGATATTGCGAGCCGCTTCCTTGACCGCGCGCGCGAGGATTCGCAGGCGTTGGGCGAGGAACCGAAGGCGATCCTGAAGCGCTTCCTTTCGATTTCCGGCGAGCCGGATCAAGTCTCGCGCGCGGTGCGCGCTTTGGCGGAGGAGGCGGGGCTCGACCTCTCCGCGGTGCTCGAACGCTTCGATTTGCGCACGGGCTTCCTCGAAGCAAGGGGCTTCACGCTTTCCACGTTGCAGGCTTCGGCCGGTTTTGCGCGCAATCTCGATTATTAGTCCGGCTTCGTCTTCGAGCTGCGGCGGGCTGGCACGGATCGCCCGGTGGCAGCCGGCGGGCGCTACGACCGGCTCTTCGAGCGGCTTGGCCACGAGGTGCCGGCCATCGGCGCGGCGATCTGGCTTGAACGCCTTGCGGGAGACGCGCCATGAGCAATCCGCTGATCATCGGCCTGCCCTCCAAGGGGCGGCTGCAGGAAAATGCCTTCGCCTTCTTCGCGAAGGCCGGCCTGAATGTGAGCCAGGCACGCGGCGCGCGCGATTATCGCGGCGCGATTTCCGGCCTTGATGGCGTGGAGATCGCCTTTCTCTCGGCCAGCGAGATCGTCGCGGAACTGGCGCGCGGCTCGGTGCATTTCGGCCTGACGGGCGCGGATCTCATCGAGGAGGCGCTGCCCGATCCCAAGGCGAAAGTGGAGATGCTGGTGCCGCTCGGCTTCGGCTTCGCGAATGTCGTTGTCGCGGTCCCGCAGGCCTGGATCGATGTGCATGCCATGGCCGATATCGAGGATGTCGCGGCCGGTTTCCGCCATGACAAGGGCCGGCGCCTTCGCGTGGCGACGAAATACATCAATCTCACGCGACGCTTCTTCAAGCGGCATGGCATCGCGGATTACCGGATCGTCGAAAGCCTGGGCGCCACGGAAGGCGCCCCTGCGGCTGGCACGGCGGATTGCATCGTGGATATCACCACGACAGGCTCCACGCTCGCCGCCAATGCGCTGAAGGTTCTCGATGATGGCATCATGCTGAGATCCGAGGCCTGGCTGGCCGCGAGCCGCATCGCGAACTGGAATGCCGGTCATCGCGAGGCCGCGCGTCAGGTTCTCGCGCGCATCCATGCCGAGAAGGAAGCCTCCACGCGACGCGAACTGCGCGCCTTCCTCCAAGGGGGCGTGCCGGAGGCGCTGGCGCGCGAGATCACCGAACTCGGCGGCGAAATCCTGCTCGATGGCGGCGCCGGCATCGTGAGCCTGCTGGTGTCCAGGGGCCATGTGCCCCATCTCGCGGACAGGCTGGTGGCGGCCGGTGCGCGGCGCGTGCTTGTTGCCTCGCCGGAATATGCCTTCAGCCCGGAGAATCCGCTCTTCGACCGGCTCTCCGCAGCGCTGCCCCCGCAAGCCGCGAATGACGCGGCATAAAAAAACCCGCGAATGACGCGGCATGAAGGACAAGAACCGGGAATGACGCGGCATGAAGCAGAAAAACCGCGAATGACGCGGCATGAAGCGAGCCGCTGAAAAGGAAGAGGCCGCCAGGGGGATTGGCGGCCTCAAACTGGTTGGCGAATCGGGGGAATGTTTCGCGACAACCCGCGGCTCAGCACCGCATTGTTCTTTACGTGCGGCCCCTCGGCTGGATCACAGGCCCGGGATGATATTTCAGGCCGTATGCGGCTGAACCTCGCGCGGCGTGAAAAGCCCATCCTCCCGCTTGTGAAGATCGATGCGTCGATCGTGCATCGCGATGAGGCTGGAACGGTGGCCGATCGAGACGAGGGTGGTCTGCGGCAGGGCATCGTGCAGGGCCTTGTAGACTGCTGCTTCCAGCCCTTCATCAAGGGCAGAGGTGGCCTCATCGAGGAAAAGCCAGCCCGGTCGGGCAAGAATCGCGCGCGCCACGGCGAGCCGCTGCTGCTCGCCGCCGGAAAGAACCTGCGACCAGTTCGTGGCCTCGTCCAGCCGGCCCAGCAAATGCGTGAGATGCACGCGCGTCAGGGCATCGCGGATCGCGTCATCGCTGAAGCTGCCATTCGTTGCCGGGTAGCTCACCGCCTCGCGCAGCGTGCCTATGGGAATGTAGGGGCGCTGCGGCAGAAGCATGATCGCGCCATCGGAAGGCAGGTCGATCCGGCCATCGCCAAAGGGCCAGATGCCCGCGATCGCGCGGAAGAGCGTCGATTTGCCCGAGCCCGAAGGGCCCGTGAGCAGGGTGCGCTCGCCTGCAAGGATGGTGAGGTCCTTCACGTCGAGCATGGGCTGGCCGGAGGGCAGGGCCAGCCTGAGCGCCGGAATGCCGAGGGCATTGCTGCCATTCGGCGCGCTCTTGATCTTCGAGCTGGCCTTGGATTTGTGAGCCTCGTCGATCGATTGCTCGAAGGTGTTGAGGCGATCACAAACGGCCTTGTAATCCGCCAGCATCGCATAGCGATCGATGAAGAAGGAGAGCGCTGCATCCACGCGAGCAAAGGCACCTGCCGTCTGGGTCAGCACGCCGAGCGTGATGTTGCCGAGAAAATAGAACGGCGCGGTGATGACAATGGGAATGACGCTGTTGGCGGAACCATAGAACTGGATGAAGGCCGAGAGCCACTTCTGTACGGCAACGATCTCCATGAAATTGCGGATGACCTGGCCGAACCTCTCAGAAAGCCGCTTACGCTCGGCGCCTTCTCCGCTCAGCAAGGCCACGGGCTCGTTGAATTCCCGGAGGCGCGCGAGCATGTAGCGGAAATTCGCTTCGTAGCGCTCCTGTTCGAAATTCAGCCGGATCAGCCGACGGCCAATGAAATGTGTGATGATGGTGCCCACGGCGGCATAGATCAGCGCGATCCAGAACAGAAAACCCGGAATCCTGAAGCTTTCTGAAGGAAAGGGCAGGTTGGCCGACAGGCCCCAGAGAATGACCGAGAACGAGACCAGCGAGGATATCTGCGAGATCATCGAGACGGTCAGCGAATAGGTTGTTTCCGTGTATTTTCGAACGTCTTCCTGGATGCGCTGGTCGGGGTTGTCGACATTGCGCTCGAATTGCAGGCGATAATGCGCCCCATCATCGAGCCAGCGAGCGGTGAGCCGCCGGGTCATCCAGTCGCGCCAGCGGATCTTGAACACCGAGACCATCACGAACTCGATGATGTTCGAGACGATCAGAACGACCACAATTGGAACCCAGATCTGGTAGAGCAACCGCCAGAATTCGCCGGCGTTCTTCGCCTGTATGGAATCGAACCATTCCCGGTTCCACTGGTTCAGGCGAACCGAGATTCCCACCTGCGCGAGGTTGATGAGGATAATAACGCCCAGAAGCACATAGGCGATCCAGCGTTCGGAAGCCGCGAATTGCGGTAGAGGCTTCAGGCGGATCACTCCCCGGTCACGGGTCTCGAAATAGGGATCGGCGATCTGGAAGACCTCGCGCGTCGCCGGCAATCGCGCGAGCAGGATCGCGAGCAGGCCGAAGGCGGCGGATGTGAGGGCGGTCAGCGGCGGGATTTGCGCCACCCAGCCAAAGTCGAGTAGGCCGCCGAGCATCAGCACGGCCATCAGGCCGATATAGCCGAGGCCGTAGAACACGATGAAGAAGGTCAGGAACGCGCCGACACCCGGCGTGGTGAAGATGCCCGCCGCCAGCGCGAGGCCCCCCAGCGAGATGTAGAAGGGCACGCCGGGCAGGGCCCCCAGGAGGTTGAGCGCGAGTGCAGCAACGGAAATGGCGGCGATGGCAAGGGCAATCGCGCGGCAGGAGGCAAGTGCAGGCATGTGCTGGATATTCCCCGAGGCATGAGGCGCGGCGCGTCCACCGGCCTGATCTCCGTTATCTAGCCGGATTATGGCCAAATGACAGCCTTTGGCTTAGCGGTGTGACGCCTTGCGCGAAACCGGCAACAAACGGCTGTCCTTCAGCGTGGTCAATGCGATCGAAGAGCGGACATGCGCCACGCTTTCATGCGGCAGGAAGATGTCGTTCAGCAAGGTCGCCAGAGAAGGAAGATCGGGCGCGACCATCTTCACGAGGTAATCCGCCTCGCCGGTCACCGCGAAGGCCTCCTGCACCTCGTCCACCCGTTCCACCAGTTGTTGGAAACGCCGGGCATTGTCCGGCGAATGGGTCGCGAGCGTCACCTGCACGAAGGCGATGACACCGAAGCCGAGGGCGCCCGGCTCGAGCGCGGCATGGTAGCCGCGGATGGCGCCCTCCTCCTCGAGCTGGCTGCGGCGGCGCGAACATTGCGAAGGCGAGAGCCCCACCTTCTCCGCCAGCTCGTTGTTGGTGAGGCGGCCATCGCGCTGGAGCGCATCGAGAAGCTTGATATCGAAATGATCCATGCATGATTTGTGCATGAAAAAGGATTGATACGCAAGATATCGCCTGATTTGGCGCGCAATCCGCGCGAGAATGCACGCACCTTGCGTGCGAATGCGTGCATTCTGGTTTCTTCAGATCAGCCTGGAGCAAAAAAGCTCCCGCCAGCGAGGAAATGCCATGGGTCCCTTTCCGCACGAAGCCCCGCCCGCCACCATCACCGCCGAGAACCCGGCCGGCACGGATGGTTTCGAATTCGTCGAATTCGCCCATCCCCAGCCGGAGAAGCTGGCGATCCTCTTCCAGCAGATGGGCTACAAGCCGGTCGCGCGGCACAAGAAGAAGTCGATCACAATCTATCGGCAGGGTGACATCAATTACATCCTGAATGCGGATTCCGAGAGCTTCGCGGCGAAGTTCGTGGCCGAGCACGGCCCCTGCGCCCCCTCGATGGCCTGGCGCGTGGTGGATGCGCAGCACGCCTTCGCACATGCCGTGAAGAATGGCGCGGAGCCCTATAACGGCACCGACAAGGTGCTCGATGTGCCGGCCATCAAGGGCATCGGCGGTTCGCTGCTTTATTTTGTCGACAGATACGGCGCAAAGGGCTCGGTCTATTCGAACGACGACTTCACCTGGCTCGGCGCCGAAGACCCGAAGCCCGCTGGCGTGGGCTTCTACTATCTCGATCACCTCACCCACAATGTGTTCCGCGGGAACATGGACAAGTGGTCGAATTTCTACATCAAGCTCTTCAATTTCCGGCAGATCCGCTTCTTCGACATCGAGGGGAAGCTGACGGGCCTGTTCTCCCGCGCGCTGACGAGCCCCTGCGGGCGCATCCGCATCCCCATCAACGAGAGCGCGGACGAGCACAGCCAGATCGAGGAATACCTGAAGAAATACAAGGGCGAGGGCATCCAGCACATCGCTGTCGCGACCGAGGACATCTATTCGGCGACCGATCGCCTGGCCGAGAATGGCATCCGCTTCATGCCAGGCCCGCCGGATACCTATTACGAGAAGAGCCATGCCCGCGTACCCGGCCATGAGGAGCCGATCGCGCATATGAAGAAGCACGGCATCCTGATTGACGGCGAAGGGGTGGTTGGCGGCGGCGAGACGAAGATCCTGCTGCAGATCTTCTCGAAGACCGTGATCGGCCCGATCTTCTTCGAGTTCATCCAGCGGAAGGGCGATGACGGCTTCGGCGAAGGCAATTTCCGCGCGCTTTTCGAGAGCATCGAGGAAGACCAGATCCGCCGTGGCGTGCTGAAGGCCGATGCCGCTTAATCCGGGAATACAACCGTGGTCTTGCCGTTGAGCAGGACCCGGTCTTCCAGCAGCAAGCGGACGGCGCGCGCGAGAACGCGCCGTTCGATATCCCGCCCCTTGCGGATCAGGTCGTCCGGGCTGTCCCGATGGCTGATGCGCTCGACATCCTGCTCGATGATCGGCCCTTCATCGAGGTCGCTCGTCACGAAATGCGCGGTCGCGCCGATCAGCTTCACGCCGCGCGCATGGGCCTGGTGATACGGCTTTGCGCCCTTGAATCCTGGCAGGAAGGAGTGATGGATGTTGATGCAGCGCCCGGCGAGTTTCGCCGAGAGGCCATCCGACAGAACCTGCATGTAGCGCGCGAGCACCACGAAATCCGTGCTCGTTTCGCGCACGAGGTTCCAGATCGCGGTTTCCTGCTCGAGCTTCGTTTCCCTGGTCACCGGGAGGCGGTGGAACGGAATTCCCCCGAGATCGATGCCCGCGAGATCGCTTGCGGCGTGGTTCGAGACGATGCCCACGAGATCCATGTTCAATTCGCCGATGCGGTGGCGATACAGCAGGTCGGCGAGGCAATGGTCGAATTTCGAGACCAGCACCATCACCTTCTTGCGCTGGTGGAGCGCGCGAAGCGACCAATGCATCGCGAAGCGATTGGCCACCGGTGCAAGCCGCTTGGCCGGGTCGCCATCGCCGCCATCGAAGACCATGCGCATGAAGAAGCGATTGGTGAAAATGTCGTCGAATTGCTGTGCATCGAGAATGTTGCGCCCTTCCTCGAACAAGGCATTCGCCACGGCCGCCACGATGCCGGGCCGATTGGCGCAGGAAACGGTCAACACATAGGTTTCGCTCATGGGGCCTCCGGGCGCGCGCCCCGCGTCGATAGCGAAAAGTGCTGAAACGTCAATGATTTTGCAGCGCAGTCCTCACAGAGCCGCGCGCTTGTCATGCCGGGCGAGGCGCGCAAGCAGGTAATCCACTTCCGCTTTCGCGGTCGCGCTCATCGCGGTGCCCGGCTTGCGCTGGGCATCCGAGGCAAGAA
The DNA here is from genome assembly GCF_046092605.1 of Rhabdaerophilum sp. Classification (NCBI taxonomy): domain Bacteria; kingdom Pseudomonadati; phylum Pseudomonadota; class Alphaproteobacteria; order Hyphomicrobiales; family Rhabdaerophilaceae; genus Rhabdaerophilum; species Rhabdaerophilum sp. Next base: position 9,016 of record NZ_JBJTDY010000176.1, read on the forward strand.
GCCCGCGCCGCATCAGCACGTATTTCCGCACGGCGAGGCCAACGCCCGGCTGCTGCTCGTAGCGCAGCAGGGGCAGATGCGCATCAAAAAGGTCATGTGCCGCATCGCGCCTTCCCGCCTTCGAGAGCCGCACCACGTCGATCAGCATTTCCGGGAAAGCATAGCCCGTATTCGAGCCATCCGCGCCACGTTCCATCTCGAAATCGAGGAAGAGCCCGCCATTGGCAACAAGAATGGCAATGGGCCGCAGCGCGCCCTCCCCTTGTGCCTTCCGTAAGGTGGAGATCTTCTCGAGGCCCGGCCAATCCTCGGCCTTGAGCATCACCACCGAGGCATTCTCGCTCACGATGCGGCGGATGACCCCTGGTGTCATGACGACATTGGTGATCAACGGATAATCCTGCACCACCACGGGAACATCCGTGCCGATCGCCTCGATCGCCTGCGCATAATAGACGGCGATCTGGTCATCGGTACGCAAGGTGTTCGGCGGCGCGATCATCACGCCGGCCGCACCGGCCTCCATGGCCTCACGTGCAAGGCTGCGCATGGCGGCAAAACCCGGCGCCGAAACGCCGACGATCACCGGCTTGCCCGCAAGATGCTTCACCGCGAGCTTCAGCAACTGGAGCGCTTCCCCCGGCTCGAGTTTCGGTGCCTCGCCCATGATGCCGAGCACGGTGACACCATCGCTGCCGATGGCGTCGTAGAAGGCAAAGAGCTTTTCTGCGCTGGCCCAGTCGATCGCCCCGTCCGGCAGGAAGGGCGTGGGCGAGATCGGGAAGACGCCAGCGGCGGAAGAATCGAGGCGCATGGTTCAGGCCCTCGTCGCGTCGTAACGGGCCCTGGTCTCGGCATTCATGGGGTAGAGGCCGGGCAGGGGCACGCCCTTTTCCACCTCGCCCATGATCCAGCCCTCCATGCGCTCCTGTTCGACGGAGGCCGTTGTGACAGCCTCCAAAAGCGCCTGCGGGATCACTACCGCGCCATCGGCATCCGCCACGATCACGTCGTTCGGGAAGATCGCCACGCCACCACAGCCAATGCCCTCCTGCCAGCCCACGAAAGTGAGCCCCGCCACCGAAGGCGGCGCCGCCGCCCCGGAGCACCAGACCGGAAGGCCCGTGCTGAGCACGCCCGCGAGATCGCGCACCACGCCATCGGTCACAAGCGCCGTCACCTTCCGCTTCGCCATGCGCGCGCAGAGAATGTCACCGAAAATCCCGGCATCCTTCGCGCCCATGGAATCGACGACCGCGATCACGCCTTCCGGCATGGCCTCGATGGCCGCGCGGGTGGAAATGGGCGACGACCAGCTCTCGGGCGTCGCGAGATCCTCGCGCGCGGGCACAAAACGAAGGGTGAAGGCCCGGCCCACTTTCCGCATCTCTCCGGGGCGCAACGGCATGCCGCCGCGAACCCACACATTGCGCAGGCCCTTCTTCAGCAGCACCGTCGTGAGCGTCGCGGTGGTGATGCCCTCGAGCGCAGTGCGGAACGCAGGGTCGAGCGGCAGGACTTCGACAGGCATGGGCGAGGCTTTCCTTGTTCGGTCCTGCTTGTTGTGACGCGTCACAGGCCGGATGAAAAGGGGCTCGCTGCATGCGCAGATTGCGCGACCGCCGGGCAATCTGGCCGGATTTCGCACATGACCCCGCGACAAGCGGCCGCTTCCGACCTAAATCGATTGCCATGAACGCGTCCCGCCTGCTCCCCCTCGCCGAAATCCTGCCCTCAGGGCCTGCACCTGTTGCCGCTGTTGAGGTCCATCCGGACGCTGCCTTGGGGGCGATTGCGGCGGAAGACGTGCGGATGGCCGAGGGCTGGCCGCAAATGGCCTTCGCGCGCGAACCGGGCTATGCGGTGCGCTCGCGGATGCTGATTGGCGCGACGGCCTATGAGCCGGCGATCTTGCCGGCTTCCACGCCCTGCCTTGCCGCCGGCGACGCCTTGCCGGACGGCGCGGATGCCGTGCTCCCCGCGCAAACCGTGGTCGCCTCGGCGAGGGGGTGTGAGGCTTTCGCGACAATTCGCCCGGGCGAGGGAATTCGCCGCAAAGGGCAGGATTGGCCGGCCGGCCGAGCCCTGCTCCGGGAGGGATCACGGATCGGGCCGATGGAACAGGCTTTGCTGCTCGCCATGAATGTGCCCGCCATTCGGGTGCGCCGCGTGGCGGTGAACCTCGATAGAGCCTTGCCGGATGCGGTCCGCCATCTCCTGGCGGGCTGGGCGGGCGCCCTTGGGTTGATGATCACCGGCCCGGCTAAGGCACAATTCCAGATCGAAGCCTGCCCTCTTCGCGAGGCGCGCCTGGCCTTGAAGCCGGGACGTTTTGGCGCCCTGCATCGCCATGCCGAAACGATCAGGCTCGCTATCCCGCCCGATCTCGCGGAGGCAGCCGGACTCTGGCATGCCGTGGCGCTGCCGGTTCTGGCCTCGCTTTCCGGGGCGGGGTTGGTTCAATCCCGGGGACGCCTTGCCGGCAAGCTTGTTTCTGGCATCGGCTTCACCGAACTCGCCTTCCTGCGCCGCGAGGGCGAGGCATGGCTGCCGCTGGAAATCGGGGATTGCACCCTGGCAACGCTTGCGGAAAGCCAGGCCGTATCATTGCTCCCCGCCGGTTCCGAGGGCCAGCCCGCTGGCGCGGAGATCACCCTTTTGCCGCTTGGTGGAGGTTTTTCGACCATGTTTGACCGGATGCCTGTGTGATGACCGACCGTTCCATCTCCCCGCAGGAGCAGTTCCTGCAGGTGCTCTCGCGGGATGAAGCCCATGCGCGCTTCCTCGCCGCCCTGAACCCGCAGCCGATCGGTCTCGAGAACCTGCCTCTCCACCGCGCGCTTGGCCGCGTGCTGGGTGCGCGCGTGGTGGCGCGAACCGATACTCCGCCCTTCGATCGCTCCGGTGTGGATGGCTTCGCGGTTCGCGCAGCGGATCTCGCGATGGCCGATGCCATGAACCCGGTGACCCTGCGCCTGAACGACGAGGTTCTCGCCTGTGGTCGCGCGCCCCGGCTCGCGCTGCAACCCGGCACGGCCACGCCCATCGCCACCGGCGCGCCGCTGCCGCGCGGCGCGGATGCGGTGATGATGATCGAGGATTCCGAGGAAACCTCCGGCGGCATGCGCTTCGCAAAGGCCGCCTTGCCGGGCCAGCATGTCGCCTTCGCCGGTTCGGATATCGCGCGCGGGCAGGTGCTGCTGGAGCCGGGCGTCGCGCTGACGGCCCGCGAACTCGCCATGATCGCGGCGATTGGACAAGCCGAAGTGCCCGTCTGGCGCCGCCCGCGCATCGCCGTGCTTTCCACGGGCGATGAATTGGTGCCGCCGGGCGGAACCTTGGGCCCGGCGCAGATCTTCGATTCCAACGGCGCGGCCATTGCCGCCACGCTCGCCGAGGCCGGCTGCGAACCCGTGCCCTATGGCATCGTGAAGGATGACCCAGAATTGCTGCGCGCGGCGCTGAAACGCGCGCATGCGGAATGCGATGCGGTGATGCTCTCGGGCGGCACCTCCAAGGGCGCCGGCGATTTCACCTACAAGCTGATCGGCGAACTGGGTGCGCCGGGCATTCTGGCCCATGGCGTCGCGCTGAAGCCGGGCAAGCCGCTCTGCCTCGCGGTCTGCGATGGCAAGGCCGTTGTGGCGCTGCCGGGCTTCCCGAGTTCCGCGATGTTCACGCTGCATGAAATCGTGCTGCCGGTGATCCGCCGCTTGGGTGGCGTGCCGGAGCACCAGGCCGCGACCGTGGATGCGCGCTTGCCCATCCGCCTGCCTTCCGAACTGGGCCGCACGGAATTCGTGATGGTCGCGCTTTCACAGACTCAAGAAGGGCTCGTGGCCCATCCGCTTCAACGCGGATCGGGCGCGGTCACGGCCTTTGCTCAGGCCGACGGCTTCCTCACCATCGACGCCTTGTCCGATCAGATGCCGGCGCAGGAACGCGCCTGCGTGCGCCTGATCGGCCGCGATCTCCACGTGCCCAAGCTCACGATCATTGGCAGTCATTGTTCGGGGCTGGATGAGGTCATCAGTCGGCTGACAAGAATGAACCTCGGCACGCGTGTGGTCGCGGTCGGGAGCATGGGAGGACTCGCAGCGCTTCGCCGCGGGGATTGCGATCTCGCGCCGATGCACCTGCTTCACGCGGAGAGCGGCGATTACAATCGCGGCTTTCTCTCACAGGGCATGACGCTCATCAAGGGCTGGCGGCGCATGCAGGGCCTTGCCTATCGCAGCGGCGATACACGCTTTGAGGGGGAGGGAGTGGAGACGGTGATTAAATCTGCGGCAGAAGACCCCGATATCCTGATGGTGAACAGGAATTCCGGCTCGGGAACGCGCATCCTGATGGACGGATTGTTGCAGGGTGCAGAGCCGCAGGGCTATTTCAACCAGCCGCGCTCGCATCACGCCGTGGCTGCGGCGATCGCGCAGGGGCGCGCGGATTGGGGGCTGACCATCGAACCGATCGCGCGGGCCTTCGGTCTAGCCTTCCGCCCTCTGGCGGAGGAACATTACGATTTTGCGGTGCTTGAGAAGCGCGTTTCATCCCCGGAAATGACAGCGTTCCAGGAGGCGCTGCAAGAGGCTGAACCGGCGATTCGGCTCTTGGGCTTTGCCATGCCGTGAAAATTGAAATGAGACGGCTCAAGAGATCACTCGCAGGCGCAGGGCATTGAGAACGACGCTGAGGGATGACAGTGCCATGGCCAGCGCCGCCAGCATGGGCGAAAGCTGCCAGCCAAAAAGCGGGTAGAACAGCCCTGCCGCCACTGGCACCAGGGCGAGATTATAGCCGAAGGCCCAGGCGAGATTCTCGCGAATATTGCGCAAGGTGGCCCGCGCCATGCGAATGGCCTGCGCCAAGGCGCGCAGATCATGGCGCATCAGCACGAGATCGGCCGCGGCAATCGCGACATCCGTGCCACCACCGATCGCGATGCCGATATCCGCCGCCGCGAGCACCGGCGCATCATTGATGCCATCGCCCACAAAGCCAACGCCCTCGCCGGATTTCGTCAGCGCTTCCAGGGCCGCCACCTTGCCCGCCGGCGTCGCACCGGCGGTCACATCGGAAATGCCCAGAGCCTCCGCGACCGGTTTCGCGCCAGCGGGCTGATCCCCGGTCACGATGGAGAGCGTGAGGCCGAGCGCCCGAAGCTGCTCCACGGCCTCACGCGCATCGGCACGCAGGCGATCAGCCACGACGAAGGCAGCGGCATAGGTGCCATCGATCGCGACATGAACCTGTGAACCGGCCATTTCGATCGCATCCGCCGGAACCATGATCCCCGCTCCGGACAGGTAAGCCGACGAACCGAGATGAACGGCATGGCCATCCACCGTGGCGCGCAGCCCGGCACCCGGTGCGATTGCCAGGTCGATGGCTTCGCTGAGCGTCAGACCGCGCGCCCTCGCCTCTTCCAGCAGCGCGACGGCCAGAGGATGCTCCGAGCGCGCCTCGGCGGAGGCCGTGAGCCGCAGAACCTCGTCCGCGCCGAGCGGTGAGCGAATGGCCTCTGCCGTGATGCGCGGCTTGCCCTCGGTCAGCGTCCCGGTCTTGTCCATCGCGAGATGGCGAATATGAGCGAGGCGATGCAGGGCATCGCCTGAGCGGAAGAGAATACCCGCCTCCGCCGCCCGCCCCGTGCCGATCAGCAGCGAGATCGGCGTCGCGAGCCCCATCGCGCAGGGGCAGGCGATGATGAGCACGGCGATGGCATTCACGAGCGCGAAGGGCAGGGCCGGGGCCGGCCCGAAGGCAAGGCCGCCCGCGAAGGCCAGCATGGCGATGAGCAGGATGCCCGGCACGAACAAACGCGTGATGCGATCGACCAAGGCCTGGATCGGAAGGCGCGAACCCTGCGCGGCCTCGACCATGCGGATGATATCGGCCAGAACGCCTTCCTGCGCGAGGCCGCGGGCGCGGATCAGCAGCGCGCCGGTCTGGTTGACCGTTCCACCGATGACGCGCTCGCCCGGCCCGCGCGACACCGGCAGGGGCTCGCCCGTCAGCATGCTTTCGTCGATGGGGGATTGGCCCTCGACAATGTCGGAATCGACCGGAATGCGCTCGCCCGGGCGGATTTCGATGAGATCGCCGCGCTGCACCTCTTCCAGCCGGATCTCGACCACCGCGCCATTGCGGCGCACGCGGCAACGCGCGGGGCGAAGGGCTGCGAGCCGCTCGATGGAATCGGTCGCGCGACGGCGCGCGCGGCCCTCGATGAAACGCCCGAGCAAAACGAGCGTCACGATCACCATCGCCGGCTCGAAATAGAGGTGCCGCGCTTCCTCGGGCAGCCAGGCCGGACCGGCGAGACTGACGAGCGAGAAAAGATAGGCTGCGCCGGCACCGAGCGAGACGAGCGTATTCATGTCCGGCGAGGCATGCTTCACGGCGCGATAGCCGCCGATGAAGAAATCGCGTCCCGGCCCCAGGAGCAGCAGCGTCGCGAGCACGGCTTGCAGGAGCCCGAAGGCCTGATCACTGACAACATCAGCCCGGGCGTGATGAAGGGCCGGAAAGAGATGCGCGCCCATCTCGGCCACGAAAACGGGCAGCGTGAGAAGGGTGGCTAGCAAAAGCCGGGCCTTGATGCGCTCTTCGCCATTCTGCGCCCTGGCGGAGACGCCGGGAGAGCGATGGATGTCGAGGCGCGCTGCGGCATAACCCGCATCCTCGATCGCCTCGATCACGAGGGCATCTGGAAAATCCGGCCCCGCTGCGACATGCGCGCGATTGGTCGCGAGGTTCACATGGGCGAAAACGAGGCCCGGGACCTGCTGCAGCACACGCTCGATGCGGGCGGCGCAGGCGGCGCAGGACATCCCCTCCACCACGAAGATGCGGGGCTCGGCAATGGGCAGGGCGGGCGAGGCGTTCATGCCGTCAGCGTCTGATGCCTTCGAAGCCTTGTGCAAGCCGGGGTGTGATCGTTACATCCCCCCGTGCTTGCTGATATGGGTTCGGCCGGACGGCTTTCGCAAGGGCCAGGATCAATCCCGGCATGGGGCATCAATCGCAGGATGAAGGAATCTCAGGATAGGAATCGATCATGGCGAATTTTCATGTTCCCGATATGGGCTGCGGCGGCTGCGTCAGCACCATCGAGCGCGTGGTGAAGAAACTCGACCCCGAGGCGCGCATCGCGGCCGATCTTGGTGCTCGGACGGTTGCCATCGAAACGCCGGTGGCGGTGGAAGCGTTGCAGGATGCGCTGAGGAAGGCGGGCTTTCCGGCCACCCTTCAAACCGCGGCCTGAAGCTCAGGCCGTCGCCCCCGAGCGGGCCTTGAGGCGGCGGATGACGATGGCCAGAGCCACGAGCATGGATTGAAACACGACGATGGCCGGGCCGGTCGCGGCATCGGCATGGAAGCTCAGCAGAGTGCCGGCCAGCGACGAAAACATCGCCGCGCCCATCGCGATCGGCAGCATGCGATCGAACCGCTGGCTGATGAGCGCGGCAATAGCGCCCGGCGTGATCAGCATTGCCACCACCAGCAGCACGCCCACGGCCTTCATTGCCGCGACGATTGCCAGGGCCAGCAGGATCAGCAGCAGCGAATCGAGCCGGCCGACCGGGAGCCCGATGGCGCGCGCATGGGCAGGGTCGAACCCGGCCAGCAGCAGGTCGCGGCGCTTGGCCAGCACGATCAGCGTGGTCGGGACCGCGATGAGCGCGATCTCCGTGACATCGTTCCATTCGAGGCCGAGCATGTTGCCGAAGAGAATATGCAGGAGGTGCTGGTCGGTCTCGACCTTCAGGAACAGCACGAGGCCCAGGGCGAACATGCCGGAGAAGAGGATGGCCATCACCGCATCGGGCCGGATGCGGCTCGCGGCGGCCATCCTGCCCGTGAGCCAGGCCATGAAGAGCCCGGCTGCGAAGGCGCCGAGGGTCAGCGGCAAGGCGAGCAGATGCGCGACGACGATTCCCGGCAGCACGGCATGGGAAACGGCATCGCCCATCAGCGACCAGCCACGCAGCACGAGGAAACAGGAGAGGGTCGCGCAAACCAGGGCCACGAGAAGGGCAGCCACCAGCCCGCGCTGCATGAAGCCATGCGCGAGCGGATCGATGAGGAGCGCCGCCACGCTCATCGCTCACCCGCTTTCGCCGCGCGGCGCAATCGCCACGCCCGCCATTGCCCATGTTTTGGCGCGAAGAGGAACGCAAGCGTGAAAAGGCCGGTCTGGGCCAGCACGATGAGGCCTCCCGTCGCGCCATCAAGGAAGAAGCTCGCATAGGCGCCAACTGCGCCGCACACTGCGCCGAGAATCGAGGCGAGGCCGAGCATCACGCCGAAACGGTCGGTGAGGAGATAGGCCGTCGCACCCGGTGTCACCACCATCGCGATCACGAGAATCGCGCCCACGGCCTGCATCGCCGCGACGCTTGCGGCCGAAAGCAGCGCGAAGAACAGCAGGCGCAGGCGCCACGGATCAAGGCCGCAGATGCGTGCCTGCGCCTCATCGAAGAACGCGAGCATCAAGTCGCGCCAGCGCAGGACCAAAAGAGCAAGCGCCAGCACCGAGATCACCACGACCTGCAGGATATCGGCATCGGAAATCGCGAGAATGTTCCCGAAGGCGATGGTCTGCACGCTGACCGAAGTGGGTCTGAGCGAGACAATCAGCAAGCCAAGGGCGAAAAAACCCGTGAAGATGAGGCCGATGGCGACATCCTCCTTGAGCGATGTGAGCCGGCGCACAACCGCGATGCCGCCTGCCGCGAGCAGGCCGGAAAGGAAGGCGCCAAGCGCGAAGGGGTAGCCGGCAATCGCGGCAATCGCCACACCCGGCACCACGGCATGCGAGAGCGCATCGCCCATCAGCGACCAGCCCTTGATCACGAGGAAGGCCGAGAGCGCACCACAGAGCGCGCCCACCAGGGCGCTGACCGCGATGGCCCTGGCCATGTAGGAATAGCCGAAGGGCTCGAACAGCACGTCCATCAGCGCGGCTCTTCCGGCGGGCGCTTCACGAGGGTTTCCGCATCCCGAGGGCCATAGAGCACCAGGGGGCGCTCGTCATCCGTGAGAACGGTCACGCGTCGATCGTCATCGTCATCATGCAGCGCGCCACCCCCCAGCCGGATATGGCGCAGGCTGCCGCCGAAAGCTTCCGCGAGGTTCGCCTCCGTGAACGTCGTGGCGGTCGAGCCCTGCGCAAGGACCGTCTGGTTGAAGAGCACGACCTCGTCACAGAAATCCGGCACGGAACCAAGATTATGGGTGGAAACAAGCATCAGCCGGCCCTCGTCGCGCATCGCGCGCAGCAGAGCGATGATCGCGTTCTCGGTCTTGACGTCCACGCCCGTGAAGGGCTCGTCGAGCAGGATGATCTCGCTTTCCTGCGCGAGCGCACGGGCGAGGAACACGCGCTTGCGCTGCCCGCCGGAGAGTTCGCCAATCTGCCTTTTGCGCAGTTCCGCGAGGCCCACGCGCTCCAAAGCCGCGCTCACCGCGGCACGATCCGCCGCGCGGGGGATGCGCATGAGATTCATGCGGCCATAGCGGCCCATCATCACCACGTCTTCCACGAGCACGGGAAAGGTCCAGTCCACCTCCTCGGCCTGCGGCACATAGGCGACGAGACCGGATTTCAACGCCTCGCGCACCGGCTTGCCCGAAAGCGTCACCTCGCCGCGTGCGGGCGCCAAAAAACCCATGATCGCCTTGAAAAGGCTCGATTTTCCCGAACCGTTCACGCCCACCAGGGCGGTGATGGTCCCGGCACGCAGCGCGAAACTCGCCCCGCGCACGGCAGTGACGCCATTCGCGTAGGTGACCCACAGATCGGAGACCACAAGACCGGGCGAGAACGTCCGGCCCTGTGATGATCGGTTATTCATGTGCCGAAGCCTCGCGCGATGGTCTCCACCGTCACTTCCAGCAGCTTGAGGTAAGTGGGCACGGGGCCATCCGCCGTCGAGAGGGAATCCACGTAGAGAACACCACCATATTGCGCGCCGGTCTCGCGGGCCACCTGCTTGGCGGCACGATCCGACACCGTGCTTTCGGAGAAAACGACCGGGATCCTGTTCTTCCGCACGAGATCGATGAGCCGGCGAACCTGCTGCGGCGTGCCCTGCTCATCGGCGTTGATCGGCCAGAGATAGGCCTCGCGCAGGTTGAAATCGCGGGCGAGATAGCTGAAGGCACCTTCGCTGGTCACCAGCCAGCGCTGCGCTTCGGGAATGCGCGAGAGGCGCTGACGCAAGGGCTCCTCCACCGCGCGGATCTTCGCGGCATAGGCAGCCGCGTTGCGGGCATAGATCGCGGCATTGGCAGGGTCGGCCGCGCTCAGCGCCTTTCGGATATTCTCGACGTAAACGAGCGCCGCCTTCGGCGACATCCAGGCATGCGGATTGGGCTTGCCGGCATGGCCGCCTTCGCGGATGGGCATGGGCTCCACGCCTTCGCTGACGACAGCACTTTTCGCATTCTTCAGGCTCGCGAAAAACTTCTCGAACCAGCGTTCGAGATTGAGCCCGTTCCACAGGATCAACTGCGCACCTTGCGCCCGCACGATATCCTGCGGGGTTGGCTGGTAATCATGGATCTCCGCGCCGGGCTTGGTGATGCTCTCGACGATCGCGGCTTCGCCCGCGACGTTCTGCGCGATGTCCTGAATAATGGTGAAGGTGGTCGCGACCTTGAGCTTTGTCCCGTTCTGGGCGGAAGGCGTGCCCGGCCATGCGCAAAGCGCCAGAGCGCCGACCAGCAGCTTCCGGCGGGATGGGGAAATGACCGTGAGGGCAGATCCCGCATTCGATGTCATGTTTCACTCCATGGATTGCATTGCACACCCTCATGCTATTGCGAATGAATTGCATCTGTCAATCTTGTTGCGAATGGCTCGCAATATAGGCGTTGCATCGCCTCGCGGCTGAGGTTATGCCTCAAGCATGAGTGGCGAAATCGAGCGCTACGAGCGCTTCCGGCAGGATTTGAAGGCAGCGGGCATCCGCCTGACGGGTCCGCGCAAGGTCATCCTGCGCGTGCTCGCCGAAGCGGACGACCATCCGGATGCGCATGCGCTTTTCCTGCGTGCATCAGCCATCGATGCCGCGGTCTCGCTGTCCACGGTCTATCGCACGCTGAAATTGCTGGAGGAGCGCGGCGCCATCCAGCGCCACGCTTTCGCGGATGGCCGCTCGCGTTTCGAGAACAATGATGTCGAGCACCACGATCACCTGATCGACCTCGATACAGGCGCGGTGATCGAATTCCGCTCGGAAAAGATCGAGCGGTTGCAGGCCGAGATCGCCGCCGAACTCGGCTATGACATCATCCGGCACAAGCTGGAACTCTACGGCCGTCGCCGGCCGAAGAACTGAGCCCAGGATTCATTTCAGCAGCTCGAAGCGGATGTCCTGCTGGCCCTCCATCAGCACCTTGCGCCCGAGGGTATAGAGGTTCTCAAGCCCGCTTGTGAGCGTGATGAAGTGGTTGCCCGAGAGCTGGCCGGCCTTTGAGGCGAAGCTCACATAGCCATAGGCGAGCAGGATTTCCGTCTCCGAGACCCCGCCGGGATAGAGGATGATCTCGCCCGGCGAGGGGTAGCAGGTGTTGTTCTCGTAGCCCACACCGAAATCGAGATCGCCGAGGGGCACCCACACGCCCTCGCCCGACCAGCGGACATGGATGATCTTCGAGACGAAGGGCAGATGCTTCTTGAAGGCCGCCACGGTCTTCGGCGCGCGTTCATGCTCGAAGCGGGCCTCGAAGACGTAAGGACCGGCGGTGATTTTCAGATCGGCCATGGCAAGCTCCAGTCAGGGAAAGGTCAGTCGTGCTTTTTCGCAAGATCGAGCACGGCGCGGAAAAGGGTAGCGGTGGCGATGCCGAGATCGGCCTCGGAGGTGAATTCATCGGGGCTGTGGCTGATGCCCGCCTTCGAGCGCACGAAGAGCATCATGAAGGGCAATTTGCCGCGAAACGACATGGCATCATGCCCCGCGCCGCTCGGCAGCAGGCGGATGGGTTTCTGAACCACGCTTTCCGCCGCTTCCGCCATCGTGAGCCGCAGGCCAGGATCGCATTCCGAAGCGGGCGCCTCATAGGTATAGGCGAGATTGGCCTCGACCTTTCGAGCGGCCGCAACGGCCTCGATGGCCTGGCGGATGCGCGCCTCGGCCTCCTTGCGCACGGCATCGATTTCGGAACGGAAATCGAGCGAGAACTCCACCGCGCCGGGAATGGTGTTCACGGACGCGCCCGGCACGCGCAACTGCCCGATGGTGGCGACGAGGCCTGCGGTCTCACGCCCGATGCGTTCCACCGCGAGCACCATCTCGGCGGCAGCCGACAGCGCATCGCGCCTCATCGCCATGGGCACCGTGCCCGCATGGCCGGCCAATCCAACGATGCGGCAGGAACCCCGCGTGACGCCCTGGATCGCCGTGACCAGCCCCACCGGGCGGTTCTCGGCTTCGAGCACCGGGCCCTGCTCGATATGAAGCTCCAGATAGCCAAGCCCGCTTTGCCCCTGCCAGGGCGCGGCAGGATCGCCCTCGGGGCATCCGAATTCAGCGAGCGCCATGCGGCGCGTGATGCCGTCCTCGCCCTTCTCATCGAGGATTTTCGGGTTGAACCGCCCCGCGACCGCCGCCGAGCCGGTGAGCGTGGAGGGAAAGCGCACGCCCTCCTCATCGCCGAAAGCCAGAACCGTGAGGCCGAACGGCAGGCGCTGGCCGGCTGCATTCAGCTGGCGCACGATCTCGATGGCCGAGACCACGCCCAGCGTTCCATCATATCTTCCGGCATCGCGCACGCTGTCGATATGCGAGCCGAGCAGCAGATGCGGCGCATCGGGATTGGAGCCGGGATAGGTGCCGATCAGCGTCGCCAGCGGGTCCAGCCTGACGCTCATCCCCGCATCGCGCATCCAGCTTTCCACAAGGGTCACGGCGCGGCGATGGCTTTTCGAGAGGTAGAGCCGGGTGATCTTTCCCGGCTCGTCCGTGATGGACGCGAGTTCATCAAGACGTGCGAGGACGGCCGCGCCGAGATCGGCCGGCGAGGGAACCGCGAAGGCACTCATTTCGAATTCACCCAGAGCGAGAGCGTCCGGCGCTCCTCGGCGGTCATTTCGGTGATGTTGCCGGGCGGCATCGCATGGGTCAGCACCGAATGAAGGCGGATCGCCGCTTTCTGCCGGGCGATGCGCTCGGCGGTGTCGAGCATCACGCCCTTCGGCGCGATCCCGATGCCCTGCCAGACCGGCTCTCGCGCGTGGCACATCGAACAGCGCGAGGTGACGATCTGCTCCACTTCCAGCGGCGCTTTCGGCAGCGTGGACGCGACCGCCGGCTCCACAAGCGGGGAGAGCCCGAGCCTTTCACGTCCTCCGGGGGAGGCGCTCATGGTGATCCACGCGGCGATGGCCAGCGCAAGCGTCGCCACGATCCAGGTCCACCACTGATGGCCTTTTCCAGCGTGGTGCAGGTTGAAATAGAGCCGCACCAGCGCACCGGCAATCATCACGAGGCCGACGATCACGAAGGTGTAGGGCGTCGACCAGACCAGCGGATAATGGTTCGAGACCATCAGGAACACCACCGGCAGGGTGAGGTAGTTGTTATGCGTGGAACGGATCTTCGCGCGCTTGCCCAAAGCCGGATCCGGCGCCTGCCCCGAGGTCAGCGCCGCGATGATCTTCTTCTGCCCCGGAATGATGATCATGAACACATTCGCCGACATGATCGTCGCCATCACCGCGCCGGTATGAATCATCGCGCCACGGCCAGAGAAGAATTGCTGGAAAACCCAGGCAATGCCCACGATCAGCGCGAAAAGCACGGCTGACAGCGCCATCTCGTTCTTCGCAAGTGGCGAGCGGCAGAGCCCGTCATACACCCCCCAGCCGACGGCGAGGCCCAGAAGGCCAATGGCGCCGGCCGCAAACGGTGAGAGTTGCCGCACGGCGGGATCGATCAGATAGAGGTCACTCTGCGCGTAATAGAGCCAGATCAGAAGGAAAAACCCGGTGATCCAGGTCGAGTAGCTCTGCCATTTGTGCCAGATCAGCTCCTGCGGCAGATGAGCGGGCGCCTCGAGATATTTCTTCACCTCATAGAAGCCGCCGCCATGCACCTCCCAGGTGGCACCCCCCTTGCCCGCGGGAATATCCGGCACGGCCTTCAACGTCGCATCGAGATGCATGAAGTAGAAGGAAGAGCCGATCCAGGCCATCGCGGTGACGATATGCGCCCAGCGGAGCAGCAGATTGCCCCATTCCGCGACGATCGGGTCCATTCGTTCCTCTTGCGGGTCAGCCAAAAAACGGGATTCGTCCGCCCGGATACACTGAAGCATAGCGCGCGCCCGGGTTGAAGCGCCTTTGGTGGTTTAAGCGAAATTCATGCCGGTTCTTCGCGCCGGAAGCCTCTCGGCTTTGCCGCACTCCCTCCGAGAGGAACCAGGCGGCACCGAATGGGTGTAGCTATCCGCGCACCAAAGCCCACGGCATGCACCCCGCCGCGACAACGAAAAACGGCATCGAGAAACACGACATCGAGTAAGAGCCGGACAGGCCGGAGCTGTTCGCAGGAAGGGAAGGAATTCTGGTCGGTCGAGAAACTCATTTTGCACTTTCCAGCGCATTTCCATTCTGGAAGATTATGTTTCAAAAGCCGCCGGCCGGAACAGGCGCATGGGGAAAACCGTGGTGGATCGTTACAAGCAGGGCCGCGCCACGCGCAGCCGCGTTCTCGGCGAGGCGCATGTCGCGCGCTCGGAAGCTGAGAAGACCGCCTTCGACGAGCCCTTCATCAACCTGATCACCGAGGCCGCCTGGGGCCATGTCTGGTCGCGCAACACGATTTCGCTGCGCGAACGCTCGATGCTCACCATCGCCCTTCTCGCGGGTCTCGGAAACGACCACGAACTCGCCATGCATATCCGCGCCACAGCGCAGACCGGTGCCAGCGAGGCGGATGTGATGGAGGCGCTCCTGCATGTCGCGATCTATGCCGGCGTGCCGCGCGCAAACCAGGCGATCAAGATCGCCAGGGAAACCTTTGCCGAAATGGCGAAGGCCAAGGCCTGAGTGGGGAGAAGCAGCCATGAAACCCGCGGAATATCACCAGCGTGACCGGCTCTGGCAGCCACCGCAACTCACGCCGAACTACAAGACCAGCGTGCCCCGCTCGCCCCGGCAAGCCTTGCTGTCGATCGAGCAGTCGATGTCGGAGATCACGGGCCCGGTCTTCGGGCATGGCGATATCGATCCGATCGACAACGACCTGATCAGGAATTACGCCAAGACGGGCGACCCCATCGGCGAACGCATCATCGTTCACGGCCGCGTGCTCGACGAGAATAACCGGCCCGTGCCGAATACCCTGATCGAGATCTGGCAGGCCAATGCGGGCGGCCGTTACCGACACAGGAAGGATACCTATCTCGCGCCGATCGACCCGGATTTCGGGGGCTGTGGCCGCACGCTGACCGACGCCAACGGCTTCTATTTCTTCCGCACCGTGAAGCCCGGCGCCTACCCCTGGCGCAACTGGGTGAACAACTGGCGCCCGGCGCATATCCATGTTTCGGTCTTTGGCGCGAGCTTCTCGCAGCGCCTGATCACCCAGATGTATTTCGAGGGTGATCCGCTCATCGCGAAATGCCCGATCGTGAATTCCATTCCCGATCCGCGCGCGGTTCAGCAGCTGATCGCGCCGCTCGACTTGAATGCCGCGATCCCGCTCGACAGCCTCGCCTATAAATTCGACATCACCTTGCGCGGGCGCCGCTCCACGCTGTTCGAAAATCGCCTGGAAGGGAACTGAAGCGTTTCGAGGAAAAATGGAAGCCGTTTTTCCGTCGGAAACGCGTCAATCAGGGAAGAACCATGCCCCAGCCGCTGGATTACCGCAAGGAAACACCCTCGCAGACCGCTGGTCCTTACGTGCATATCGGCCTCGCGCCGGGTGCCGCAGGGTTCGATATCTACACAAATGAACTCGGGCGTGACATTGCGGGGCCGGACGCACCCGGCGAACGCATCCGCGTCGAGGGGCTCGTCCATGATGGCACCGGCGCGCCGGTGAAGGATGTGCTGATCGAGGTATGGCAGGCCGATTCGAACGGCATCTATCCGCACCCGGAAGATCCGCGCTTCGGCAAGGTCGCGAAAGGCTTTCGTGGCTGGGGGAGGGTCATCACGGATTTCGACACCGGCCTCTGGAGCTTCGAAACCATCAAGCCGGGACCGGCGTTGGGCCGCAATGGGCGCATGCAGGCGCCGCATCTCTCGTTCTGGATCGTGGCGCGCGGCATCAATCTCGGGCTGAATACGCGCGTCTATTTCGCCGACGAAGAAAATGCGAATTTAGTCGATCCCGTGCTGAACCTCATTGAGCAGCAGCATCGTCGCGCGACCCTTCTGGCCAGCCGCGAGATGCGGCATGGCAAACCGGTCTATCGCTTCGACATCCGCCTGCAGGGCGAGAACGAAACCGTGTTCTTCGAGATCTGAATGATCTGGAGTATTTGCCGACCAGTGGATACCGTTGGGTCGAAGAAAGTGCGTGAAGCGATCAAAAATGAGAGCGGACGGCCTGATGCAATCAGATCCGCTTCGCTCTAACGACCCGCATCCTCGCGGCTCCCGGCCCGGCCGAGCACAGCTGCGAGTTCGACCGCATTGCGCACGCCCATCTTTTCGAGGATGCGCGCCCGATGCACCTCCACCGTGCGCATCGCGATCCCGAGATCGCCGGCAATCTGCTTGTTGAGGCGCCCGGCGATCATCCGCTCCATCACTTCCATCTCGCGTTCTGAAAGGCTCGCGAGGCGTGTCTCGACCGCGAGGCGCGCTGTGCGCTCGGAACGCCGCGTGAGGCTCATCGCGTGGAGTTCGAGAATGCGGTCAACCATCTGGTTGTCACTGAAGGGTTTTTCGAAGAAATCCACCGCGCCCTTCTTCAGCGCTGCCACCGCAGCGGGCACATCAGCATGGCCCGAAAGCATGATGATGGGCTGCGTCGCACCGGCCTCCATCAGCCTGTCGAGCACTTCCAGGCCCGAAAGCCCATCCATGCGGATGTCGAGAATCACGACCCCGTCGAGATCCGCGCGATAGACCTCGAGGAAGGCTTCGCCGGATGGATAGCCGCGCGAATCGATGCCGCGCGATTGCAGCAGCCAGGCCATGGCATCGCGGACCGCATGCTCATCATCGACGATATGGACGAGAGGAACCTCTTTGCTCACGAGGCCAAGTCCAGCCGTTTCGCCACGGGAAGGAGCACCGTGAAGATCGTGCCGCCGCCGGGGCGCGGTGCCACCTGCAGGCGGCCCTCATGCAATTCCACGATGGTGCGGCAGATGTTCAGGCCCATGCCCATGCCATCCGGCTTGCTGGAGACGAAGGGCTCGAACAGCCGCCCCCGGATTTGTTCGGGGATGCCTGTGCCGCGATCTTCCACGGAAATGGAGACGCCAGCCTCGGTCTCGCCCACACGGATGCACATACGGCGCTGGGCGTGAGGGGTCTGGCTCATCGCCTCCGCGCCGTTGCGCAGGAGGTTGATCAGCACCTGCTGGATGAGGATGGGATCGGCTTCCACCTCGGGAAGGTTTTCCGGCATGTCGAGTTCCACGCTCACGCCGGCCTTGCGCGTTTCCGTTTCCGCGAAGGCGATGCATTCCGCGAGCATGGGTGCCACCGGATTGGGCGCGATCTTCGGTTCGCTCTTGCGCACGAAATCATGCACGCGGCGGATGATCTGCCCGGCACGCTGCGCCTGGCCGCCGAGCTTTTCGAGCGCTTCCGTGATGCGCGCGGCGTCGGGTTTCGGTGCCTTCACAAGGTTGAGGCAGCCCGCGCCATAGGAGGCGATGGCCGCGAGCGGCTGGTTCAGTTCATGCGCGAGGGTGGAAGCCATCTCGCCCATGGTCACGAGGCGGGCCGTGCGCTGAAGCGAATCCTCCTGCGCCTTCGCCATTTCCTCAGCGCGCTTGCGATCCGTGATGTCGAGCACGGAAGCCATCCAGCCCGCATGCTTGCCCGCGGCGTCGATCAGCGGTGCCTCGTAGATCAGAACGTCGAAAAGCGCGCCATCGGCCCGGCGGAATTTCAGCTCGAATCCCTCCGGCGGCGCATCACCGGCGAGCACCCGATCATGGATCGCTCGGGTGCGGACGAGGTCATCGGGGTCCCAGTAGGGCATGGGCGGGGATTGGCCCACGAGCGTCCCGGCATCCACGCCGAGCATCCGGCAGAAGGCGGAATTGACGTAGATGATCCGCCCGTCGAGATCGCGGGCGCGCATGCCGACCGTGAGGGAATCCTCCATCGCCTTGCGGAAAGCCGATTCGGCGCGCAAGGCCGTTTCGGCATCGAGGCGCTTGCGCACATGGCGATGCGCGAGAACGAGCGAGACCATGGCGAGCAGCGCCAGTGCGATAATCGCGCCGATCAGCACGCTGTTGGTGTTCACCCCCGGTTCGGTATGCGGCGCGATCTGCAGCACCGCGCCCGGCAGGGGCGGATCGAGGCTGATCGCATGGCTCTCGCGGCTTTCGCTGGGCTTGCTGCGCGACTTCGAGGCAAGGATGCGCCCCGCCATATCCAGGAGCCGCACATCGTATTTCTCGGCGATCCACCATGGCACGTGCCGCGCGAGCAGCGCGTCGATCGCGATGGTCGCGACCACCATCACGGCGGGGCCGGAACCATCGGCCACCGGGGCGGCCATGTCGATCACGGAGCGGTCACGCTGCACCGCGCGGGGCTTGCCATAGATCGGGCGCATGTTCGCCGAGAGGGAACGCTGGATGAGTTCGTTGCGGGCATCGAGCGAGGGACGGTCTCCCACGGAAGGGATGGCGAGATGAATGCCGCCATTGTCGAGCAGCCAGCTGATCGAGGCCATCTCCGGGGTCGACGCGATCAACTGCCGCGCGTTGCCGAGCAAGGCCTCGTCATTCGCCGCCCAGCGCCCGGAATCGAGCGCGAGGCGGGCAATCGCATCCTCTTTCACGCCAAGCTGGAAGCGCAGGGTCTGCTCGACCCAGAGCGCGTCGGTGAGCAGGGAAACGCGCCTGCGCTCCCGTTCCTGGCGCTCGACATACCAGAGGATGCCGGAGATCAGCACCGCGAGCAGGGCGATCGCCATGAGCGGGACGGCCGCGAGCATGGCGCGCGCCATGTGCTCGCGCCGGCGCAGGCCGGTTCGGGATTTCGAACGCATCGGTTCTTGCGAGCGTTCCGCTTCGTTCATGCCTGGCGCTTTCCCATCTCGCGCGAAAACTTGCGGTTTTCTCTTATGAACCTAGCGCTTGCGCGGGCGGGAGGCGATTGCGGATTTCCGCGACCGCCGGAAGAGAACGCAGGAAGGGGCGGGTCCCGTCTTCAGCCCAGAGCGGCAGCCATGCCCTTCGCAAGTTCTTCCTCGCCCATCAGAACCTTGTCCGCGCCCACTTTTCTGAGATATTCCACGGCCTCCGTGCTATGCGCCCGCGCCACCACCCAGATGCCGGGATTGGCCGCCTTCGCCGCTTCCACGAGATGCCCGGCCTCGAAGGCATCCGGGATGGCCGAGATCAGGTAGCGGGCCCCGGCGAGGTTCAGCCTTTCCAGCATGGCGGGCTCGCCGCAGGGCCCCAAGAACGCCTCCACACCCTCCGTCTTGAGCGCCTCGACCGTCTCGGCCTCCTCCTCCACAACCAGATGGGCGATGCCGCGCGCCTGCAGGCCCGCGCGCAGGCGCGAACCCACGCGACCATGCCCCACGAGAACGGCGTGATCGGTGAGGCGCGTCGGCTCCTCCTCTTCGGGAGGGGCGCGCGGAGCGGCGGGCAAAACAGGTGCATCACCCGTGGCGCGCTGCGCATGGATGCGGTCAATCGCAAGGAACATCAGCGGGTTGACAAGAATCGACAGGATCGCGCCCGCCACGACGAAATCGCTCGCAGCCTGCGGCACGATCGCGAGCTTCACCGCCAGCACGATCAGGATGAAGGAGAACTCGCCGATCTGCGCGAGGCTCGCCGAAATCGTCATGGCGACGCTGTTCGAATAGCCGAAGGCGCGCACGATGAGATAGGCCGCGACCGATTTTCCCACCGTGATGATCAGGAAAGTCGCGATCACCGCGAAGGGATGGTTCGCAAGAACGCGCGGATCGAGCAGCATGCCCACGGAAACGAAGAAAAGCACTGCAAAGGCATCGCGCAGCGGCAGGGTTTCCTTCGCGGCCTGATGACTGAGCGGCGATTCCGCCAGCACCATGCCGGCGAAGAAGGCCCCGAGCGCAAAGGATACGCCGAACAGTTTCGCCGAGCCGAAAGCGACACCGAGCGCAATGGCGAGCACCGCGAGGCGGAACAGCTCGCGCGAGCCGGTATGGGCCACGTAATGCAGCATCCAGGGGATGAGCTTGCGGCCGATGACGAGCATGGACGCGACAAACAAGGCCAACTTCGCCGCCGTGATCAGCAGCGTGCCCCAGACCGGGCCAACACCCAGCGAGGCCGCAAGACCGGGGCTTGCCATCTCCGCCGGCGCCTTGCCGCCAAGCAGGGCGGCCAGCGGCGGAACGAGAACCAGTGTCACCACCATCACAAGGTCTTCGACGATGAGCCAGCCGACAGCGATCCGGCCCTTCTCGGTCTCCACCTGCCGGCGTTCCTGCAGGGCACGCAGCAGCACCACGGTGCTCGCGACCGAAAGCGCAAGCCCGAAGACAAGGCCCGCGCCCATGCCCCAGCCCATCGTCCAGGCGAGGCCCATGCCGAGCAGGGTTGCGACAGCGATCTGGCCGAGCGCGCCGGGCACGGCGATCACCCGCACCGAGAGCAGGTCCTTCAGCGAGAAATGCAAGCCCACGCCGAACATCAGCAGGATGACGCCGATCTCCGCGAGTTCCACCGCGAGCTTCTGGTCTGCCACGAAGCCGGGGGTGAAGGGCCCCACCATGATGCCGGCCACCAGATATCCTACGATGGGCGGCAACCGGAAACGTTGTGCGACCACACCCAGCACGAAGGCGAGACCAAGGCCGACAGCGATCGTGGCGATCAGCGGGGTATCGTGCGGCACGGCTTTCCTTCTCCTCCGAACGGAGTGACGTGGGACGAAAATTAAGGCCGGGACCCTCCGTTTTCAACGCTCGAATTCAACATGTTCGCCAGAGTGTTACTCCTGCGCCAGCTGAAGAAACGCCTGCGGCGGCAGTGGATTTGCCCAGACGGCCCGAATCCGGTCCCACCCCATGGCAGAAAAGACCCGAAGCTCCACAGACCGAGGCAGATTAGAAACGGGTTCAAATGCGATCCATGTCAAGGATTCGAGCAGTTTTCATCCCTTTGACTCTACAACTGCCGTGAAACGACGGGCGCGATGAGGCGAACAGTGACGGTTGACCACCGACCATCAGAAAGGCCGGCCTTGACGGTGATGACCCTATGCGTCGTGTCGCGCCTGATCACCACGGACCTTCCGACCAGAAGTTCGAGCAGCCGTCATTTTCCCGCGTCATTCGGCGCGAGATTGCGCGATTTCGGGCTGGTCGAGACCAGAAAGCCCAGAAAATCAGAGGTTGGATGGTGCTGTTGGAGAGGATTGAACTCTCGACCTCTCCCTTACCAATAGAGCAACCCCTAATCTCGGGTGGGCTCTTGGCGTCTCCCGTGGTCGCCATGCTGGTTTACGAGCATTGATTTATCGTCTATTTTCGTCTCTTGAGGGTTCCGGTCGTCTCGCTGAAACTCGTCATTATTTTAACCCTGGATTACCCCGCGATGCCCAAGCAATCGCTCGACAAGGCGAAAGACCCGCCGATCCGCTTCACCGACGCGGCTATCAAGAAACTCGCACCCGACCCGGAGCGCCGTCGCGAAATCCGCGACGCCCAGACCGAGGGGCTGGTGCTGCGCATTACCCCGCAAGGGCAAAAGAGCTGGTCCGTGCTCTTTCGCGTGGCGGGCGCGGGGGAGGCGGGAATGCGCGGGCCGCTGCGCCGGGTGACGCTCGGCGCCTATCCGCTAATCGGTCTGGCCGAGGCGCGCGAGCGCACGACGACCGTGCTGGAAAGTGCCGATCGCGGCGAAGACCCGGACACCTCGCGCAACCTCGCGCTGAGGGCGCAACGCCAGCGTGCCGAAGCCGAGAAGGCCCAGATGGAAAAGCTAGTCAAATCCGTCGTGGAGCGCTTCATCGCGGTCTATGCCAAGGTCAACACGGTCAAGTGGAAGGACACGCAATTCCTGCTCGACAGCTATGTGGTGCCGCATTGGGGCGAGCGGGAGATAGAGACGATTACCCGTGCCGACGCGCATCGGCTGATCGATCAATTTGTGGCGGACGGGCGGCACGGCATTGCTCGCGAAGTGCGCAAGCACCTGACTCGCGTGTTCAACTGGGCGGTGGATCGCGACATTATCCGCGCCAATCCGCTCTCCGGCATGGAGCGCCCGGAAATCGCCTACAAGCCGCGCGAGCGCACGCTGACGATGGACGAGATGAAGGCGATCTGGAAGGCCGCGCCGGAGATGGGTTATCCCTTCGGTCCAATCCTGCGCCTCCTGATCCTCTCCGGCCAGCGCAAGACCTAAATCGCGGACGCGCGCTGGTCATGTTTGCGCGACGACATTGCCGCCCTCGAAATCCCGAGCGACTTCTACAAGACCAAGCGGCCGCAAGTCGTGCCGCTGACGCCCGCGATGAATGCGATCGTCGACGCCCTGCCGCGCTTCACGCGTGAAGATTTTCTATTCACGACAAGCGGCGGATTGAAGCCCGTTAGCGGCTTCAGCAAAGCCAAGCAGCGCATCGATAAACTCTCGGGCGTGAAGGATTGGACCATTCACGACATTCGCCGCACCGTCGCCACCGAAATGGCCCGGCTCGGTATTGCCCAGGAGCATATTGAACGGGTTCTCGGCCACGTCATTCCGGGCGTCGCAGGAACCTATAACCGCTACAGCTATCTCGATGAGAAACGCGCCGCGCTGGAAAAGTGGGGCGCGCTGTGGCCGTCGTAGCCTTTGAGCGAAGTGGCAAGGGCGTGGCGCGCGAAATTGATTGTCGCCCGCCAATATTGGAAGCAAATTCGATACTCAATGTGCCCAGAGAGAAAAGCATCCGCTCAGATGTCACGCGCCCGCCCCCGTCCGACTCTCGTATTGACTGATGATGACCGGGAGCGCTTGAAAAGCGCCTATCTCGCCGGTGCAGAAGATAACAGCATGCTCGAAAGTTGGGGGCAGGACACTACGCTTTATCGAGAACTGAAAAATTTCGAGGCCGCATGGCAGAGGCTATCGGACGAAGCAAAGGCATGGTTGGTCGATGACACCGAAAAAGACGCCCTTTGGTCGGGGGAAATAGCAGAATTCAGTATTGAAGGGCGCTTGGAAGAAGCGTTTAAATTACTTGAAGGCATTGATGGCGCGCATCCAAACTATGCGCATCGCCGGGTTGCCCATGAGCTGAGAGAAATTTGGACACGTGAGGGACTTCGGCCTTTCGCGGTGGCTGGCCGGTTGGTTCCAGAAAAGCGATTGGGATCGGAACAGCAGAGCGGTTCTTCCTCAATCCGCAACCCAAATGCTTTCGTTTCGCAATTGGCACAGTTGCTCTTGGAGCTAGAGCCAGCCTTGGAGTCCGAGCATAGAGCCAAGCTGAAAGCGCATACCGCTGTCTTAGGGTTGGGAAAACCTATGCTCTAGGGAGCGCAGTTTTCAAGACTGATTAGGTCCGCCGTTTCGCCGAATCTCCCGGCATCGCCTGCGGCTTCTTGCAGGCTCCGGGAGATTGGACATGGAC
>NZ_JBJTDY010000177.1:0-26714 GCF_046092605.1 Rhabdaerophilum sp.
AGGCCTCCGATGATGCCCGCTACAAGCCCGGCGACAAGGTGGTACTCACGGGCTGGCGCGTCGGCGAGACCTGGTGGGGCGGTTACGCCGAAAAGGCGCGTGTGAAGGCGGATTGGCTCGTGCCGCTTCCCGCCGGCCTCACCACGCGGCAGGCCATGGCGGTCGGCACAGCCGGCTTCACCGCCATGCTCGCGGTGATGGCGCTCGAGGCGCATGGCCTCGCGCCCGCGAAGGGGGAAGTGCTGGTGACGGGTGCCGCGGGCGGCGTCGGCTCGGTCGCGACCGCGATTCTCGCGAAGCGCGGCTATGCGGTCGCGGCGGTGACGGGCCGTCCCGAGCAGGAAGATTACCTCAAGGGCCTCGGCGCGAGCCGCATCGTGCCTCGCGCCGAACTCGCGGATGCCCCCACGCGCCCGCTCGACAGGGAGACCTGGGCCGGCTGCGTCGACAATGTCGGCGGCACGATGCTGGCGCGCGTTCTGAGCCAGATGAAGTATAATGGTTCGGTTGCGGCCGTGGGCCTTGCCGGTGGCGCGAACCTGCCGACGACGGTCATCCCCTTCCTGCTGCGCGGGGTGAACCTGCTGGGCATCGACAGCGTGATGAAACCCTATGCCGACCGCATCATCGCCTGGAAGCGCATCGCGGAGGAACTGCCGCTCGACAAGCTGGAAGCCATGATCGTGCCGGCGAAGCTCCATGACCTGCCCGAACTCGGCAAGGCGATTCTCGCCGGGCAGACACGGGGACGCGTGGTGGTGGAGATCTGATCTCAGGCCAGCCGGCCGACGCTCAGCGCAAGATCAAGCCCCAGTTCGACGCTGGCCACGATGGCCGCGACATAGGCGAAGCGCAGGAGATAATCCTTCCGTGCTCGCGCGATCAGCGGCGCGGCGACCTCGACCGGCGGCCGGCTCTCTTTCGGGAGCATGATCCAGACCTCGGTCCGTTTCACCGGCACATGGTCGGCGCGCGCCGCCATGATCAGCAGGATGAAGCACATCAGCAACGTGGCAAAGCCGCCGGACCGTAAGAAGAGCGAGAGATTGCTGGCGGAACCGACCATCACGGTAGCGATCGCCAGCGCCCCGAAACCACAGCCCCGCGCGATGGAAAGCTGCGCATAACGCCGGATCGTCGTCTCCATGGCGAATCCCTTCGGCGAATCCCTTCGGCGAACCCCTTCGGCGAACCCCTCCGCGCGACCAACCGAACACGATGCCGCAGGCTCCGGTTTCTGGCAACGCGGCCAGGCATCGCGGAAGATCACCTTTTCGCGAGGGATGCGCGCGGCACCAGATCCGCCACCAAGGTCGAAGCAGCCGCCTCGATGCTGCGCATGACCATCTCGGCAAAAGCGGCATGGCTGACCGGTCCGTTCTCGCGGAACCACATGAATTTCCAGTTCATCATGCCGAAGAGGTTCATGGTCAGCGGGGTGAGAAGCTCGCGCCGCGCCGCGAGAATCGGCTCCAGCCCGGCCAGCGCGGCGGAGAACTGCCGCACCAGCACGCGCTCGCGCTCCACAAGCTCGGCCTTCATCTTGGGCGGCAGGCGCTTCAGGTCCGAGATCTGGATCTGGTGCTCCTCATCCGCATGGCGATATTCCTCGAGCAGCGCGTGGATCATCGCCGCCAGCCGCTCGCGCGGCGCCAGCGTCTTCGGCACCGCTTCGATGGCCGCCACGAGATCATCGAGATGAGCGCGGATGATATCGAACAGGAGCTGATCCTTGCTCGCGTAGTAATGGTAGAGCAGCGCCTTCGAGACCCCGCAAGCCAGCGCGATCTCGGCCATGGAGGCCCGATCGAAACCGTGGCTCGCAAAGAGCTTTGCGGCGGCCTTGAGGATGGCGCTGCGCTTGTCTTCATGATCGGCGGCGATAGGGCGTGCCATGGGTTCGGTTCTGTCCTCTCGACGCGAATTCCTGATGCGGGACGGTTCCCGGTTCGCCTGGATCCGCTACACCTTGGGCCGCTTGTCGATGATGCGCTTCGCCTTGCCCTGGGAACGCTCGATTCCGTCGGGCGGCAGCACATTCACCCAGGCGGTGATGCCGATCCTGTCCTTGATCCGCTTGGCCAGCAGCTTTGCTGCGGAATTGGCTTCGTCGGAATGGTCGATGCGGGCCTCCACCTTCACCTCCATCTCGTCCATGCGGCCCTCGCGCGTCAGCACGATCTGGTAATGGGCGGAGAGCGCGGGGAGCGCCAGAAGCATCTCCTCGATCTGCGTGGGGAACACATTCACGCCGCGCACGATCATCATGTCGTCAGAGCGGCCCGTGATCTTCTCCATCCGCCGCATGGAGCGCGCGGTGCCTGGCAGCAGCCGCGTGAGATCGCGCGTGCGGTAGCGGATGATCGGCATCGCTTCCTTGGTCAGCGCGGTGAAGACCAGCTCCCCCTGCTCGCCATAGGGCAGCACCGCCCCGGTCTCCGGATCAATGATCTCGGGGTAGAAATGATCTTCCCAGATGTGGAGGCCGTCCTTCGTTTCCACGCATTCATTGGCAACCCCCGGCCCGATCACCTCCGAAAGGCCGTAGATATCCACGGCATGCATGTCGAAGGCCGCCTCGATTTCCTGCCGCATCGCATTCGTCCACGGCTCCGCGCCGAAGACGCCGACCTCAAGGGATGATGCGCGCGGATCGAGGCCCACCTTCCGGAATTCATCGAGGATCGCCAGCATGTAGCTCGGCGTCACCATGATCACATCCGGCCGGAAATCGGTGATGAGCTGCACCTGCCGCTCGGTCATGCCGCCGGAAATGGGGATCACCGTGCAGCCGAGCTTCTCCGCGCCGTAATGCGCGCCGAGGCCGCCGGTGAAAAGCCCGTAGCCATAGGCGACATGCACTGTCATTCCGGGCCTGACACCCGAGGCGCGCAGGGAGCGCGCCACAACATCGGCCCAGGTCTGGATATCGTTGGCGGTATAGCCCACCACGGTCGGCCTGCCGGTGGTGCCGGAGGAGGCATGGATGCGGCTCACCTTCTCGCGCGGCACGGCGAACATGCCGAAGGGGTAGTTATCCCTCAGGTCCGCCTTGGTCGTGAAGGGGAATTTCGCGAGATCCGCCAGAGTTTTGCAATCATCGGGGTGAACGCCCGCCGCATCAAAACTGGCCCGATAGGCCGGCACGTTCTCATAAGCATGGCGCAGTGACCATTGCAGGCGCTTCAGTTGCAGCGCCGAGAGTTGATCTCGCGAGGCATGCTCGATCGGCTCGGTCAGCGGCTTGTAGGTGGAAATCGAAAACATGGTTCAGCCCTCCAACACCGCGCCGGGGAAGAATTCTCCCTTCACCATGCGCGAATGCCCCCGGAAGATCGCGATCTTCACATCTTCCTGGTTGAAAATGTCGATGTCGTAGATACCCGAGCGTCCCGTGCGGCTTGCCTCGCGGGCGACGGCGCGCAGCTTGTCACCGAGCCGCCCCGGCGCAAGGAAGGTGATGGAGCAATGCTGCGCCACCGTCCGATGGTTGCGGCTGTTGCAGGCGAAGGCGAAGGCCGAATCCGCGAGCGTGAAGATGTAGCCGCCGTGGCAGGTGCCGTGGCCATTCACCATCGCCTCGCTGATCGTCATGGTGATCTCCGCCTGGCCGGGCGCCACGGCGGTGATCGCCATGCCAAGGCCGGCGGAAGCCTTGTCCTCGTCCCACATCGCCTTCGCGCAGGCCCGGGCCAGTTCGTCGGCTGTCATTTTCGTCATGTCATTGCCCCCGGAAGGCCGCTTCGCGCTTTTCCATGAAGGCCCGCACGCCCTCCGCATAATCCGCCGACCGGCCAAGCCGGCGCTGGGCATCGCGCTCACCATCGAGCTGCTGGTCGAAGGAGTGCGTGAAGGCCTGCTGCAACAGCTGTTTCGTTTCGGCCAGCCCGCGGGTCGGCGCCTTCGCCAATGCCGCGCCCAGCGCGATGGCCTCGCTCATCAGCGTGTCATCGTTCACGGCGCGATAGATCATGCCGATGCGCTCGGCTTCCTCGGCCGGAACAGGAATCGCGAGCATCGTCAGCGCCTTGGCCCGGGCTTCCCCCACGAGGCGCGGGAGCATCCAGGTGCCGCCCGAATCGGGGATGAGCCCGATCTTCGAGAAGGCCTGCACGAACCTGGCGCTTCTCCCCGCGAGCACGAGATCGCAGGCCAGCGCGAGATTGGCGCCCGCGCCCGCCGCCACGCCATTCACCGCCGCGATCACCGGCTTCGGCATCGCGCGGATCGCGCGGATCAGCGGGTTGTAGAATTCCTCGAGCGTTTCGCCGAGATCGGGCGCGGTGCCGCCCTCGGGGCGAACGCGATCCGACAGGTCCTGCCCCGCGCAGAAGCCACGCCCCGCGCCGGTGAGGATGATCGCGCGACAAGTTTCGCTGGCCGCCGCGGCATCCACCGCCGCCTTCAGCGCGCGGTGCTGCGCCTCGTTGAACGAATTCAGCTTGTCCGGACGGTTGAGCGTGATGACGGTGAGCGATCCCCGATGCTCCACCAGAACCGGTGACGGCTGGGCCGTTCTGTCTTCCAGAGCCATGATCCCCTCCCCTCGAACGGTGCCGTCGCGTTCGGGCTTCGCGTTTCCCGCCGGCCGCTTCCTGATGGGTTTCGACCGCAACGATTTCGCGGCGTTCCCTCTTGACTAACTGACCGGTCGGATAATTAAATGAAGAAGACAGCGACAATGTCAACGGGCTCCTCAAACGGAACCCGCATGAAACGAGAAACGGCGCCGCACAGTACCGGCGCCTCCAGGGAAACGCCGGATCGACCGCCAGAGCGCGGCGCATGGGAGGGAGGAAGCATGAGCAGTTCCATCGGGTTTTCACGGCGCGCGGCGCTTCTGGCGAGCGCCTTCACCTTGGGCGCGAGCCTGACGCCGGCTTTGGCGCAGGGCGAGATCAAGCTCGGCGCGGTTCTCTCGGTAACCGGTCCCGCCTCGTTCCTGGGCGACCCGGAAAAGCGCACGCTCGAAATGGTCGTCGAGGATGTGAACGCGAAGGGCGGCATTCTCGGCCGCAAGGTTCGCCTCATCGTCTATGATGACGCGGGCGACGCCAATGCCGCGCGCACCTTCGCGACGCGCCTGCTCGAAGAAGACAAGGTGACCGCGATGATTGGCGGCTCCACCACCGGCACCACCATGGCGATGATCCCCGCCTTCGAGGATGCGCAGGTGCCCTTCATCAGCCTCGCCGGCGCGGTGCAGATCATCCAGCCGGTGAAGAAATGGGTCTTCAAGACCCCGCACACCGACACCATGGCCTGCGAGAAGATCTTCGAGGACATGAAGAAGCGCGGCACCACCAGGATCGGCATGATCTCGGGCACCGACGGCTTCGGCAAATCCATGCGCGATGAATGCGTGAAGGTCGCGGGCAAATACGGCATCGAGATCCTCCACGAGGAGAATTACGGCCCGCGCGACACCGACATGACCCCGCAGCTCACCAACATCAAGAACAAGGCGGGCGTTCAGGCCGTCATCAATCCGGGCTTCGGCCAGGGCCCGGCGATCGTCACGCGCAACTTCAGGCAGCTCGGCATCACCGTGCCGCTCTACCAGAGCCATGGCGTGGCCTCGAAGCAGTTCATCGAGCTCGCCGGCCCGGCGGCCGAAGGCGTGCGCCTGCCGGCGGCCGCGCTTCTGGTGGCCGACAAGCTGCCCGACAACGACCCGCAGAAGAAGGTCGTGATGGAATATTCCACCAACTACGCCAAGCGCACGGGCCAGCCGGTCTCGACCTTCGGTGGCCATGCCTATGACGGTTTCATGATCTGGAAGGAGGCCGTGGAGCGCGCCAAGACCGACAACCCGGCCAAGGTGCGCGACGAGATCGAGAAGACGAAGGGTTATATCGGCACCGGCGGCATCGTGAACATGAGCCCGACCGATCATATGGGCCTCGATCTCTCGGCCTTCCGCATGCTGGAAATCAGGAACGGCGACTGGACCCTCGTTCCCTGAGCCCGAACCGGCGAGGCGGCCCGCGCCGCCTCGCCTCCCCTCCCCGCTGAAGCCCGAGCACGGAGCATCCCGCGAATGCCCGAACTCCTGCAATTTGCCTTTTCGGGCCTGACGGTCGGCGCTGTCTATGCGCTGGTCGCGCTCGGCTTCACGCTGATCTACAACGCTTCGGACGTCGTGAACTTCGCGCAAGGCGAGTTCGTGATGCTCGGCGGCATGGCGACCGTTTTCCTGCATCTCGCGGGCGTTCCGCTGCCGCTCGCCGCCGCGCTGGCCATCCTCATCACGGTCGGCGTGGGCCTTGCGCTCTATGCCTTCGCGATCGACCCGGCACGGGGTTCGAGCGCGGTGACGATCATCATCATCACCATCGGGGCCTCGATCTTCCTGCGCGGTGTGGCGCAGGTGATCTTCGACAAGCGCTTCCATGCCCTGCCCCATTGGTTCGGCTCCGAACCGATTCGTCTCGGCGGCGCGGCCATCCTGCCGCAGAGCCTCGTGGTGCTCTTCGGCGCGGGGCTCATCGTGGCGCTGATCTTCCTCGTCATCGACCGCACGCTTCTCGGTCGCGCGATCCTGGCGACCGCCGCCAACCGCCTCGCCGCCCGCCTCGTGGGCATTCCCGTGCGCAAGATCGTGGCGCTCTCCTTCGCGCTGTCGGCCGCGATTGGCGCGGTCGCCGGGATTCTCGTCACGCCGATCACGCTGACGAGCTACGATGTCGGCACTCTTCTGGCGCTCAAGGGCTTCGCGGCTGCGATGCTCGGCGGCATGGGCAGCGCCGTGGGCGCGGTGGTGGGCGGCCTGCTGCTCGGCCTCGCCGAGAGCTTCGGCGCAGGGCTGATCTCCTCGAAATACAAGGATGCCATCGCCTTCCTGATCATTCTCGGGGTGCTTTTCGTGCGTCCGCAGGGCCTTCTGGGCAAGAAAAGCGTGGAGCGCGTGTGATGGCGCGGCTTGTTTCTTCCCGCTGGGCGATCGTGCTCGGCCTCGGCCTCATCCTGGCGATCCTGCCCCTCCTGTTCCCGTCCAACTACTATTTCCGCGTCGCGGCCATCGTGAACATCTTCGCACTGGCCGCCGTGGGTTTGAACCTGCTGATGGGCTATGCCGGGCAGGTGAGCCTGGGCCATGCCGGCTTCATGGGGCTGGGCGCCTATTCCGTGGCGATCGGCGCGACACATTTCGGCCTGCACGGCCTCGCGGCGGCGGGAATCGGCGCGGTGCTGTCGGCCGTGGTGGCCTTCCTCGTGGGTCGCCCGATCCTGCGCCTCAAGGGCCATTATCTCGCAGTCGCGACCCTCGGCTTCGGCCTGCTCATCGCGATGGCGCTCACCAACGAGGCGAGCTGGACCGGCGGGCCGGATGGCATGGGCGTGCCGCGCCTCGAGGTGTTCGGCACGCGCCTGCGCGGGCCCGATACCTGGTATTACATCTCCGCCGGCGTGCTGCTGATCGGCGTCATCCTGGCGCTGAACCTCATCGAAAGCCCCACGGGCCGCGCCATGCGCGCGATCCATGACAGCGAGATCGCGAGCCGTGTCGCCGGCATCGATGTCGCGAGTTACAAGCTGAAGATCTTCGTGCTCTCGGCGGTCTATGCCTCGGTGGCGGGCTCCCTGCTGGCCTTCCTGAACGGCCACATCACACCCGACGGCACCGCCGGCTTCCTGCGATCCGTCGAACTCGTGACCATGGTGGTGCTGGGGGGGCTGGGCTCGGTCATCGGCGCGATCACCGGCGCGGCGGTGCTGGTCATCCTTCCGCAGGCGCTGACGATCTTCCATGATTACGAGCACCTCATGCTCGGCCTGATGATCATGGTGAGCATGATCCTCCTGCCGCGCGGCATCATCCCCAGCCTGCTCGCGCGCATGCGGGGAGGGAAATCATGAGCGTGCCCCTGCTTGAAACCGAAAATCTCTCCATCGCCTTCGGCGGCGTGAAGGCGGTCGATGGCGTGTCGCTGAAGGTGCAGCCGCGCCGCATCCATTCCATCATCGGGCCGAACGGCGCGGGAAAGACGACGCTCTTCAACCTGATTTCCGGCCTCTACCAGCCTTCCTCGGGCCGTGTGCGCCTTGCGGGCGAGGATGTGACCGGCCTGCCGCCCGATGCGCTGGCGCGGCGCGGCCTCTCGCGCTCGTTCCAGAACCTGCAGATCTTCTTCCGCATGAGCGCGCTCGACAATGTGATGGTCGGGCGTCACCAGCACGAGAAGACGAGCCTTCTGAGCCATGTCTTCGCCTTGCCCTCGGTGCGTCGCGAGAATGCCCGCTCCCGCGAGATCGCCATGGCGCTGCTCGCGCGCGTGGGCCTTGCGGATGTCGCGGAGAAGGAAGCGGGCTCCCTCTCCTATGGCGCGCTGAAGCGGCTGGAAATCGCCCGCGCGCTCGCGACCGAGCCGCGCATCCTCCTGCTGGATGAGCCCGCCGCCGGGTGCAACGCCATCGAGACCCAGGAGATCGACCGCGTCATCCAGTCGGTCGCGCAATCCGGCATCGCGGTGCTGCTGGTCGAACACGACAGGCGCCTGGTGATGCGCATCTCGGACGAGATCCACGTGCTCGAACGCGGCCGCACGCTGGTTGCCGGCACGCCGGCCGAGGTGCGCGACGACAGCCGCGTCATCGCGGCCTATCTCGGAACCTTCGGCAGTCAGGAAGCAAATCGTCCGGAGGCGAACCGTGCTTGAAATCCGCCAGCTCCGCTCGGCCTATGGCCGGATCGAGGTGCTGCACGGCCTCGATCTCGACGTGCAACGGAACGAAATCGTCTGCCTCATCGGCGGCAATGGCGCGGGGAAGACGACGCTCCTGCGCGCGATTTCCGGCGTGCAGCCGGTCACCTCTGGCAGCATCACCTTCGAGGGGCAGGATATCACGGGCTTCCCGGCGGAGAAACGCGTGGCCCTGGGCATCGCGCAGGTGCCGGAGGGGCGGCAGATCTTCGGCGGCCTCACGGTGGAGGATAACCTCAATCTCGGCGGCTGGCTGCATGACGGCGGCACGCAGAAGGAGCGCGACGACATCTACGCGCTCTTCCCCATCCTGCACGAGAAGCGCGCCTTGCAGGCCGGTGGCCTTTCCGGCGGCCAGCAGCAGATGCTCGCCATCGGCCGCGCGCTGATGAGCCGCCCGCGCCTGCTGCTGCTCGACGAGCCGAGCATGGGCCTGGCACCCGTGCTGGTGGAGCAGGTCTTCGGCGTGATCGAGAGCCTCCAGCAGCGCGGCATCACCATCCTGCTTGTGGAGCAGAACGCGGCGGCGGCACTGGCCAAATCGAACCGCGGTTTCGTGATCGAGACCGGCCACATCACCCATTCCGGCGCCTCGGCCGATCTCATCGGCGATCCGAAGCTGCGGGAAGCCTATCTGGGCCACTGAAAACGCCTGGGAGTTGAAACATGAGCCTCATCCGCCTCCAATCCTTCGCCGAGGGCCACTGGTTAGCCGGCGACGGCGCCGGCAGCCTGCTCGTGAGCGCGATTGATGCCAGCCCCGTCGCCGAGATCACCTCCAGGGGCCTCGATTTCGCGGGGATGATGCGTTTCGCGCGAGCAAAGGGTGGCCCCGCGCTTCGCCGCCTCACCTTCCACGAGCGCGCCTCGCTGCTGAAGGCGGTCGCGCAGGCGCTCACCGCCCGGAAGGACGAACTTTACGCGCTTTCAGCGCTCACGGGTGCCACACGCGCCGATAGCTGGATCGACATCGATGGCGGCATCGGCACGCTCTTCGTCTATGCCTCGAAGGGCAAACGCGAATTGCCGAACGAGACCTTCCTGATCGATGGCGCGGTGGAAGGCCTGTCGAAGAACGGAACCTTCCTCGGCCAGCATATCTACGTGCCGCGCGAGGGCGTGGCGGTGCAGATCAACGCCTATAACTTCCCGGTCTGGGGCATGCTGGAAAAGCTCGGCCCCTCGATTCTCGCAGGCCTGCCTGTCATCGCGAAACCCGCGAGCGCCACGGCCTGGCTCGCGGAAAAGGCCGCGCGCATCATCATCGAAAGCGGTGTTCTGCCGGAAGGCGCGTTCCAGTTCATCGCGGGCTCGACCGGCGACCTCTTTGAGCATCTCACGAGCCAGGACCACGTGGCCTTCACCGGCTCGCTCGCGACCTCGACTGCGCTGCAGGCGCATCCCGTCATCCTGAAGAACGCGGTGCATTTCACCGCCGAACGCGACAGCCTGAATTGCTCCATCCTCGGGCCGGATGCCGTGCCGGGCACGCCGGAATTCGATCTCTTCATCAAGGAGGTGGCGAAGGAGATGGGCACGAAGGCCGGGCAGAAATGCACGGCGATCCGCCGCATCATCGTTCCCGCTGCCGAGGCTGATGCGGTGGCTAACGCCCTCTCGAAGCGCCTCGCGAGCCTCGCGATCGGCGATCCGCGCGCCGAGACGACCCGCATGGGGCCTCTCGCCTCGCTGGCTCAGCGCGCGGATGTGCGCGCTCAGATCGCCCGCCTGCAAGAGGAATGCGATATCCTTTTCGGCACCCCCGACAGGCTCGACCTGCCCGGCCTCGATACCGAGAAGGGCGCGTTCCTCTCGCCGGTGCTGCTCGCGGCACGCGATTCCCGCGCCGCCGAACGCCCGCATGACACCGAAGCCTTCGGCCCCGTGGCAACGCTCCTGACCTATCGCGATCTCGACGACGCCATCGGCCTCGCGCGCAAGGGCGACGGCTCGCTCGCGGGCTCGCTGGTGACGGCGGATGCGCAGATCGCCCGTGAGGTGGTGTTTGGCGCGGGCGCCTTCCACGGCCGGCTGCTGCTGCTCGACGCCGAATGCGCGGCGGAATCGACCGGCCACGGCTCGCCCATGCCGCATCTCGTGCATGGCGGCCCCGGCCGTGCCGGAGGCGGCGAGGAACTCGGCGGCATGCGCGCCGTGCATCACCAGATGCAACGCGTGGCCTTGCAGGGATCGCCCGCCTTCCTCACGGCGATCACGAAAAGTTACGTGAAGGGCACGCCCGAGCCGGCGGCACCCGCGCACCCCTTCCGCATACCCTTCGAGGATCTCGTGCCCGGCCAGAGCTTCCACTCGCCCGAGCGCGTGATCAGCCTCGGCGATATTGAACATTTCGCGCATTTTACCGGAGACACCTTCTATGCCCACATGGATGAGGAGGCCGTGAAGGGCCATCCGTTCTTCCCCGGCCGCGTGGCGCATGGCTATCTGCTGCTCTCCTTCGCGGCGGGCCTGTTCGTGGAGCCCGAGCGCGGTCCGGTTCTGGCGAATTACGGGCTTGACAACCTGCGATTCCTGAAGCCCGTTTCTCCCGGGGAAACCATCAGGGTTCGGCTCACGGTGAAGTCGAAATCACCGCGCAACACGGATTATGGTGAAGTGCGCTGGGATGTCGAGATCCGGACCGGTGCAGGGGATACGGCCGCGACCTACGAGCTTCTCACCATGAACGCCTATCGTGAGGCGTCATGAGTGGAGAGGTCTCGGCCGCAGGCGATGCGGACGAAGGAGAGACGATGCCTGAAGTTCTGCGGGTATGGCGGGACGGCGAGGTGGCGGTCCTCGAGATCGACAACCCGCCCGTCAACGCGACCTCGCAAGCGGTGCGCCGTGCCCTGTTCGATGCCGTGCAACGGGCGCAATCCGAGCCGGAGACGCTTGCGATCCTGATCTGCGGCGCGGGCCGCACCTTCACAGCGGGCGGCGACATCACCGAATTCGGCAAGCCCCCGCGCGAGCCGCACCTGCCCGATCTCATCAACCGCATCGAGGAGAGCGCAAAGCCCATCGTCGTCGCCTGGCATGGCACCGCGCTTGGCGGCGGCTGCGAAATCGGCCTTGGCGCGCACAAGCGCATCATCGCGAAGGATGGCTTCGTGGGCCTGCCCGAGGTGAAGCTCGGCCTCCTGCCGGGCGCAGGCGGCACGCAGCGCCTTCCCAGGCTCATCGGGCCGGTTGCGGCACTCGATCTCATCGCGACAGGCCGGATGATCGGTGCGGAGGAAGCGCTTCGCCTTGGCCTCGTCGATGCTATCGCCTGGAAGGACCTGCGCGCCGAGGCGATCGAACTCGCGCGCGGGCTCATCGGCCAGATGCAGCCGCGCCTGTCGCTGCGCGCCACCCCCGCCGCCGAGCCCGAAGCCTGGCAGGCGATGGTGGCGAAAGTGAACCGCGAGGCCCGCGGCCGCATCGCCCCGCAACGGGCGATCGAACTCGTCTCGCAGAGCCTGACGCTGCCCTTCTCCTTGGGCCAGCCCAACGAGCGCCGCGCCTTCTTCGAGCTCATGAATTCCGAGCAATCACGCGGGCTTCGTCACCTCTTCCTCGCCGAGCGCGAGGCCGGGAAGCGCCCGGAACTTGCGAACGTGATACCGCGCGATCTGCACCAGATCGGCATTATCGGCGCGGGCACGATGGGCTCTGGCATCGCGGTTGCCTTCCTCGATGCCGGCTTCAAGGTGATGCTGGTCGAGGCGGATGACACGGCGCTTCAGGCCGGCCTTGAGCGCGTGAACGGACTTTACCTGCGCGCCATCCGCTCGGGGCGCATCGACGAGGATACCCGCCTCAACCGCCTCTCGAACCTCGTG
This sequence comes from Rhabdaerophilum sp., assembly GCF_046092605.1. Classification (NCBI taxonomy): domain Bacteria; kingdom Pseudomonadati; phylum Pseudomonadota; class Alphaproteobacteria; order Hyphomicrobiales; family Rhabdaerophilaceae; genus Rhabdaerophilum; species Rhabdaerophilum sp. The sequence goes on from NZ_JBJTDY010000177.1 coordinate 12,533, forward strand.
CCGACGACCGAGATGAGCCGCCTCGCGGCCTGTGAACTCGTGATCGAGGCGATCTTCGAGGAACTGGGGGTGAAGCTCGAACTGATGAAGAAGCTCGCGACCCTCCTGCCCGCCTCCACGCTGATTGCCACGAATACGTCCTATCTTGATCTCGAGCCGATGGCGGATGCCCTGCCGTCGCCCGAGCGATTTCTCGGCCTGCATTTCTTCTCGCCCGCGCATGTGATGAAGCTGCTCGAAATCGTGCGCGCGCGCCGCACGGGCCTCCAAGCCCTGTCCACCGCTCTGGCCATCGGGCGGAAGCTCAAGAAAATCGCGGTGATTTCCGGTGTTTGCGAGGGTTTCATCGGCAATCGCATCCTCGCGAAATTCCGCGCGCAATGCGAGTTCATGCTGGAGGAAGGCGCGCTGCCGCGCGAAATTGACGCCGCGATGGAAGCCTTCGGCCTCGCCATGGGGCCTTTCGCGGTTCAGGATCTCGCGGGCCTCGACATCGCCTGGGCGCGCAGGAAGCGCCTCGCCGCCACACGCGACCCGGCCGATCGCGACGTGCCGCTGGTGGATCGCCTGTGTGAACAGGGCCGCTTCGGGCAGAAATCCGGCAAGGGTTGGTACGCTTACGAAAATGGCCGCCGCGTCCCCGATCCTGCCGTTGAGGCAATGGTGCGCGCGCATGCTGCCTCCACCGGGCGTCCTCAGCGTTCCTTCAGCGCGCAGGAAATCCAGACCCGCGTCGTCACCGCGATGGTGAATGAAGGCGCGAAAATTCTGGGCGAAGGCATCGCCGCGCGGCCCGCGGATATCGATCTCGTGCTCGTCCATGGCTACGGCTTTCCGAACTGGCGTGGCGGGCCCATGCACCATGCCGATGCGCTCGGCCTGAAGCAGATGCTTGCCGTGGCGAAGGATACGGAGGCGCGCGATGGCCGCGGCTTCCAGGTCGCGCCGCTCCTCGCGGAACTGGTGTCGAGCCAGCGCAACTTTTCCACGCTCAATGGCGCATAGTTCTCGCCTATGGGCGCCCCGAGAACCCTGATGCAAGGACACGGAATCATGCCCGAAGCCTATCTCGTCGATGGCACCCGCACCCCCATCGGCCGCTATGCCGGAGCGCTCGCGAGCGTACGCGCCGATGACATGGCTGCCCATGTCATCCGCGCGCTGATGGCGCGTTTTCCAGCGGAAATGGTGGCGGCGGTGGATGAAATCATCCTCGGTTCGGCCAACCAGGCGGGCGAAGACAACCGCAATGTCGCGCGGATGGCCGGGCTTCTCGCCGGTTTGCCCGTGGAAGTACCGGGCACGACCGTCAACCGCCTCTGCGGTTCGGGGCTTGATGCGGTGGGCATCGCCGCGCGCGCGATCAAGGCGGGCGAGGCCGATCTGATGATCGCGGGCGGCGTCGAGAGCATGACGCGCGCGCCCCTCGTGATGGGTAAGGCGCAGGAGGCCTTCCAGCGCTCGGCGGAGGTGTTCGACACCACCATTGGCTGGCGCTTCGTGAACCCCCTCATGAAGGCGCAATACGGCATCGATTCCATGCCGGAAACAGCGGAAAACGTGGCCGAGGAGTTCAAGGTCTCCCGCGAGGATCAGGACAGCTTCGCGCTTCGGTCGCAGGCGCGCGCCTCCCGCGCGCAGAAGAATGGCCGCCTCGCCCGCGAGATCACGCCCGTCACCATTCCCCAGAAAAAGGGCGATCCGGTGGTGGTGGATCGCGACGAGCATCCGCGCGAGACGACGCTTGAAAAGCTGGCCGCGCTCGCGACCCCCTTCCGCAAGGGTGGGACGGTCACCGCCGGCAATGCCTCGGGCGTGAATGACGGTGCTGCCGCCCTGCTGATCGCCAGCGAGGCCGCCGTGAAGCGCTTCGGCCTCACCCCGCTCGCCCGCGTCACCGGGCTGGCGACGGCGGGCGTGGCCCCTCGCATCATGGGCATCGGCCCGGCGCCGGCGACGCAGAAGCTCTGCGCACGCCTCGGGATCAAGCCCTCTGCTTTCGATGTGATCGAACTCAACGAGGCCTTCGCCGCGCAGGGCCTCGCATCCCTGCGCCTCCTCGGGCTGCCGGACAGCGCGGATCACATCAACCCGAATGGTGGCGCGATTGCGCTCGGCCATCCGCTGGGCATGTCCGGCGCGCGGCTCGCGCTCACAGCGGCGATCGAGTTGAAGGATCGCAGCGGTAAGCGCGCCTGCGCCACCATGTGCATCGGCGTGGGCCAAGGCATCGCGCTGGCGCTGGAGAGCGCGTGAATCAGGAACCGAAGAACCGGAAATGGAATGCGAGGGACCGAAATCGATCTCTCGTCACTCTGCCGCAAGCTTCTGAATTGATTGTATTTCAAACCTGATCGTAATCCACGGCGAGTGCGGCTCCCGTGGGCCGGCACTGGCAGGTCAGCACATAGCCGGCCTCGACCTCCCAGGGCTCGAGGCTGAAGTTCAGGTCCATGCTGGCGGAGCCCTCCGTCACTTTGGCGCGGCAGGTGCAGCACATCCCGCCCCGGCAGGAATAGGGCACATCGAGGCCCGCGCGCTCTGCCGCTTCCAGCACGGTCTCGCCCTCGTTCAGCATCAGACTATGGCTCTGGCCGTCATGCGTGATGGTGAGGGACACGCCGTTATCGGCCTCGGCCACCACCTTGCGAGCGCCCGAGCGCGGCGGGGCAGCACCGGTCGAGAACAACTCGACATGGATGCGCGAAGGCACCGTGCCCATCTCTTCCAGCACGGAGCGGGCGGCCCTGGTCATCTCTTCGGGACCACAGAGATAGATGTCGTTCATGGCGCTCACGCCCCCCAGCGTGCGCACCAGCAGCGCGATCTTCTCCGGCGTCAACCTGCCATTGAGCAGGTCGATATCCTGCGCCTCACGGCTGAGAATGTGACATACTGTGAGCCTTCCGAGATGGCGATCTTTCAGGTCCTCCAGCATCTCGCGGAAGAGAGTCGAACCGGAATTTCGATTGCCATAGAAGAGCGTGAGCCTGGCATCCGGGTCGCGCGCGAGGCGCGTGCGGATGATCGAGAGGATGGGCGTGATGCCCGATCCGCAGGCGAAGAACACGGAATGCCCGCCTCCGGCTTGCCGCGTCGTGGAGCCGAAGCGACCCATCGGGGTCATCACGTCGAGCGCTGCCCCGGGCTGCAGCGCGCGATTGGCGAAGGTGGAGAAGGCGCCGCCCGCGACTTCCTTCACCGCCACGCGCAATTCGCCGTCATCCTCGCCCGCGCAGATCGAATAGGAGCGGCGGATCTCCTCGCCGTCAATCTGTGTGCGCAAGGTGAGATACTGGCCCTGCTCGAAGGCGAAGGCCTGCTGCAATTCGCTAGGCACCTCGAAGGCGATGGAGACGGCATCCGGCGTCTCGCGGCGGATGTCACGGATCGTCAGCGTGTGAAAGCGGGGGGCGGACATCGGCGCACCTCAAATGCACTTGAAGTAATCGAAGGGTTCGCGGCAGGCGCGGCAGCGCCAAAGCGCCTTGCAGGCGGTGGAGCCGAATTCGGAGACGCGCTCGGTTTCGGCCGAACCGCAATGCGGGCACGGGATTTCATCCACCCCGAAGAGCGCGCCCCGGCCTTTCGCGCGCCCAACCGGCGGCGCGATGCCATAGGCGCGAAGCTTCTCCTTGCCCGCTTCGCTCATCCAGTCCGTCGTCCAGGCGGGCGAGAGCGAGAGCGTGACCTTGCGGCTCGCGAAACCCGCCTTTTCGAGCGCGAGATCGACCTGCAGGGCAATCAGATCCATCGCGGGGCAGCCGGAATAGGTGGGCGTGATGACGACCTCCACCACTTCCCCCGCGAAGCGCACATCGCGCAGAACGCCGAGATCCTCAATGGTCAGCACCGGCACTTCCGGGTCCACCACGTTTCCCGCAGCTTCGCGCGCGCGCGTCAGGCGCTCATGGAGACGCTCATGGAGACGCTCATGGAGGCGTTCATCGACCGGCTCGCGCAGATGGATGATCTCGGCCATGATTCACCAGGTCGAGCCGGGATAGGCGCGCTGCATGAACTGCAGATCAGCCAGAAGATGCCCGAGATGCTCGGAATGCTCGCCGCGCCGGCCACCCGTCTGCATCCAGCCATCCTTCGGGCGGTTCAGCAGGGCATCAGCGAAAACGCGATCCACCGTGTCGAGCCAGAGCGGGCGAATGCCCGCAGGATCGACCGCCACGCCCGCCTCGATCAGCGCGCGCTCGGTCTCGTCCACCTCGAACATCTCGCCCGTGAAGGGCCAGAGATCAGCGAGCGCTTCCTGAAGCCGCGCGGCGCTCTCCTCGGTGCCGTCTCCAAGCCGGATCACCCACTCGGCGGAATGGCGAAGGTGATAGGCCATCTCCTTCACGGCCTTGGCCGCAATCGCAGCCAGGCGCTCATCCATCGAGGTGCCGAGGCGCTCGAAATAGGGGTGCATGAAAGCAGCGTAGAGGAACTGCCGGAGGATGGTGAAGGCGAAGTCGCCACGCGGACGCTCGACCAGCAGGATGTTCCGGAATTCATCGCAATCCCGAAGGTAGGCGAGGTCATCTTCCGAACGGCCCCTCCCCTCGATCTCGCCAGCATAGGTGTAGAAATTGCGCGCCTGCCCGATGCAGTCGAGCGCCATATTCGCGAGCGCCAGGTCTTCCTCGAGCATCGGCCCGTGGCCGCACCATTCGCCGAGGCGATGGCCCAGGATCAGCGCGTTATCGGCGAGCCGCAGGGTATAGGTCAGAAGCGGCGTTTCCATCACATATGCCCCACTTCGTCCGGCACCTCGTAAAAGGTGGGGTGGCGGTAGATCTTCGAGGCCGTGGGCTCGAAGAGCGCGTCCTTGTCGGAAGGGTCAGACGCGGTGATCGCGCCGGACGGCACCACCCAGATCGAAAGCCCCTCGCCCCGGCGCGTATAGACATCGCGGGCGGCCTGCAGCGCCATCTCGGCATCCGGCGCGTGCAGCGAACCGGCATGGCGATGGCTGAGCCCCGTGCGGGAGCGGATGAAAACTTCCCAGAGCGGCATGTTCTTCTCGGTCATGGTGGTTACTCCGCTGCGATTCTGGCGGCTGCCTTGCGGGCCGCGCGTTTTTCGGCGTGGCGAAGCGCCGCCTCGCGCACCCAGGCGCCTTCCTCATGCGCCTTGATGCGGGCCTTGATGCGCTCGCGATTGCAGGGCCCCTCGCCCTTCACGACGCGGTTGAATTCGGACCAATCGATCTCGCCATGCTCCCAATGGCCGGTCGCCTCGTTGAACCGGAGGTCCGGGTCCGGGAAGGTCAGGCCAAGGAAATGCCCTTGCGGCACGGTGGCATCGATGAATTTCTGGCGCAAAGCATCGTTCGAGAAGCGCTTGATCTTCCACTTCATGTTCTGGTCGGAATGCTGGGAAGCCGCATCCGAAGGGCCGAACATCATGATCGCTGGCCACCACCAGCGGTTCAGGCTGTCCTGCGCCATCTTCTTCTGCGCCGGCGTGCCGCGCGCCAGCGTCATCACGATCTCGTAGCCCTGCCGCTGGTGGAAGCTCTCTTCCTTGCAGATGCGGATCATGGCGCGGGCGTAGGGCCCGAACGAGGTCCGGCACAATGGAATCTGGTTCATGATGGCCGCGCCATCCACCAGCCAGCCGATCATGCCCATATCGGCCCAGGAGGGTGTAGGATAATTGAAAATGCTGGAATATTTCGCGCGCCCCGCATGAAGGGCGTCCACCAGTTCCTCGCGGGAGACGCCCAGCGTTTCGGCGGCGGAATAGAGGTAGAGGCCGTGGCCGCCCTCATCCTGCACCTTGGCGAGAAGCGCGGCCTTGCGCTTGAGGGAAGGCGCGCGGGTAATCCAGTTGCCCTCCGGCAGCATGCCCACGATTTCCGAATGCGCATGCTGGGAGATCTGCCGCTGAAGCGTCTTCCGGTAGCCCTCGGGCATCCAGTCATTCGGCTCGATCTTCTCCTCGGCATCGATCCGCGCCTGGAAGGCCGCGAGCTTCGCGGGATCGTCCTTGGAGACTTCCGTGACTGTGTTGAGCGCCTGCGCATACATCGCGGCCATCCTCCCCTGAAGCTGTTTTGGAGAATATGTTACAGATTTTTCAAAAGTCAACAATTCTCGTTACAAATATCGCCTGCGGGCCATTGGTGCCTCGCAATCGAGCCCTTCAGCCCTCAACATGCTGCAAGGCAACATCGAAAGCGAGACGCGCCGGGCTTCCCGGCCAATCCTTCGGCAGCACCGCCTCGGGCAGGAACGGATCGCGCAGGACGATGCGGCGAAACTCGTGCACCAGCATCAGCCGGGCGAGGCGCGCTTCGGCAGACGTGAAGTTTCCGGCCTGCACCGCCTGGGCATGGGCGATCAACGCGCGATAGCCGCTCGCGAGGTGCTCCAGCGGCCAGAGTTCGCGGGCGCGCAACGCCAAAGCCGCGTTGGCGTGAAGCGAGAGCGCGAGACATCCGCCGATTTCCGGCGCGGCTCTGCCCGACCATGCGGGCCGGATCATCAGGTTGGAAGCGAGCGGCACGAAACCCAGGGTAGCGAGTTCGGCGCGCAGGGTCGCGCGACGGCCTGTATCCTCGATGACCAGCAGATCGAGATCGCCCGTGGGGCGCGGCAGCAGGCGCCCGAAGATGAGATCGCCCGCCGCCTCGAAATCCTTCAGCGCCCGCGCCGAGAGGCGATAGAGCGCGGCTTTTCCGTCGCGCTCGCGCAGCAAAGTGCCATCATTCACGAGGCGAGAAAGCGCCGTGCGCACGAGGCCGGGCTCGATCTCCAGAGCCGCCAGCCATTCCTGCAGATCGGAGAGGCGCAAGGCCTCGCCCGCCGGCAGCACGAGCGCGCCAAAGACCGAGACGATCAGCGAGCCGGTGCGCGGCGGCACACGCCCGTGATGCGCGGCGATGAGCGCCGAGAGCGCCGCGGGCCGGGCCATGCCTCAGGCCGGCTCCGCATTGCGCTTGTCCATCATTGCCTTGAAGGCCGGTCGCGCCTGGCAGGCCGCGAGCCATGCCTTCACATGCGGGGCCGCCTCGAACAATTCCGGGGCCGGGCTTGCATAGCGGATGACCTCCGCAACGTTGATATCCGCGACCGTGAAGCGCCCGCCGACGAGGTGGCCATTCGCGGCCAGCGCATCATTCAGCACCTGGAAGGGCTGGCGCAGGGCCACCACGGCGGCATCCGCCAGCTCCGGCTTGCGCTCGTCGCCCTGCTTCATCAGGCGATGATAGAGAATCTGGATCGCATGCGGCTCGGCCTCGGTCGCAGACCAAAGGGTCCACATCGCGACCTCCCCCTCTTCCGCGAGATTGGCCGGGGCGAGCGGACCGCCGAACTTCTTGGCGAGATAGAGGTTGATCGCCAGCGATTCGTGCAGAACGAGATCGCCATCCTTCATCGAGGGGATATGCCCGTTGGGGTTCACCGCCAGAAAGGATGGCGAGCGGGTATTCACCGGCGCATCCGGAGCTTCCGGGTTCGCAAGGCGATAGGCCTGGATGACAGGCACCTGCTCGTAAGGCTGGCCGAGTTCGTTCATCAGCCAGATGTTGCGGGAAGCGCGGCTGCGCGTGACGCCGTAAAGGGTAACCATGAGCGGGAAGTGCCTTTCTCGCGGGTGGGCCGGGCGCATAATCTTCCCGAGAAACGCGGCGCTGACCAATCAAATTCGCTGATGCCATCATTCGCCCCTGGCGGTTGAGCCGCCCTTGCCCCACGTCAAGTTTCAACCCCTCTGCGCCCGGCTGCGCCTCGCCGGCCTTGTTGCGGGACGGGGGGCAGTTTTTCCTCGGCCAAAGCACCGACCGCCGCGGCGGGGAGGCCCGGCGGCAGCTTCGCGCTGGACGGGCACCGCTCCGCTATATATCGTTGGATATCACGCTTGTCCCGGGAGGTCCCGTGTCCACCCGTCGCTCAGTCTTGGCCCTGGCACTGGCCGCCAGCACCGGCTTTGCCCTGCCCGCCGCCGCGCGATCCTCCGGGCCTGTGGTCTTCGCGGCGGCGAGCCTGAAAACCGCTCTCGACGAGATCGCAACGCTCTGGATGCGGGAAACCGGCCTTCCCGCCCCGCGCCTCTCCCATGCCGGCAGCAATGCGCTCGCCCGGCAGATCGAGCAGGGCGCACCGGCTGATCTCTTTCTTTCGGCCGATCTCGACTGGATGGATGCGCTAGCGGCGAAGAGCCTCCTGCGGCCCGAGACGCGCTCGAACCTGCTGGCGAACCGGCTGGCGCTGGTGGCACCGGTGGAGTCGAAAGCGACGATCACGCTCCAGCCGGGCGCCGATCTCGCGGCCCTGCTTGCGGATGGGCGCCTTGCGACAGCCAATGTGGACAGCGTTCCGGCCGGAAAATACGCAAAGACCGCCTTCGAGAAGCTCGGCCTCTGGGCCGGCCTGAAGGACCGGCTTGCGCAGGCCGAGAATGTGCGCGCGGCGCTGCTGCTGGTGGCGCGCGGCGAGGCGCCGCTCGGCGTGACCTATGCCACCGATGCGGCCGCTGAACCGAAGGTGCGGATCATCACCCTCTTCCCGGAGGAGAGCCACCCGCCCATCGTCTACCCGATCGCGATGCTGAAGGATTCAGCGCATCCGCAGGCCCTGCGCCTCCTCGAATTCCTGAAGGGCGGCAGCGCGCGCGCCATTTTCGAGCGTCACGGCTTCACACTTCCCACCCCACCCCGGCAGGGCAGCTGATCATCCATGTTCGCCGCGCTCACGCCCGAGGAATGGGCCGCCCTGAAACTGAGCCTGAAGGTCGCGACCGTCGCGACGCTCGCAAGCCTTCCGGCCGGCGTCGCCGTGGCCTATCTGCTCGCGCGCGGACGCTTCCCAGGGCGGAGCGCGCTCGATGCCCTCGTGCATCTGCCGCTCATCCTGCCGCCGGTGGTGACGGGCTATCTCCTGCTGCTGGCCTTCGGGCGGAAAGGTCCCGTCGGCGCCTGGCTGGAGGCGCATTTCGGGCTGGTCTTCTCCTTCCGCTGGACGGGGGCTGCCCTCGCGGCGGCCGTGATGGGCTTTCCGCTGATGGTCCGGGCCATTCGCCTCTCCATCGAGGCGGTGGACCGGCGGCTTGAACAGGCGGCGGGGACTTTGGGCGCAGGGCGTATTCTCACTTTCCTGCTTGTCACTTTGCCGCTGGCCTTGCCCGGCATTCTGGCCGGGTCCGTTTTGGCCTTCGCCAAGGCGATGGGCGAATTCGGCGCGACCATCACCTTCGTCGCCAACATCCCCGGCGAAACGCAGACGCTGCCCACCGCCATCTACACCTTCACGCAGGTGCCGGGCGGCGATGCCGCCGCGATGCGCCTCGTGCTGATCTCGGTGGCGGTGTCCGTTCTGTCGCTCGTGCTGTCGGAATGGCTGGCGCGCGGGCTCCGCCGGCGGATGGATTAGCCCATGCTGGAGATCGATATCCGCCATCGCGTCGGCGCGCTCAATCTCGCGGTCAGCCTGCGGGCCGAGGGTCCCGTCACGGCCTTGTTCGGCCGCTCAGGCGCAGGGAAGACCACGCTGCTGAACCTGATCGCCGGGCTGGCGGCGCCCGATTCCGGCCGGATCGCGCTCGATGCGACCGTGCTGTTCGACCGCCGGAAGGGCATCGATGTGCCGAGCCGGCGCCGGCGCATCGGCTATGTGTTTCAGGATGCGCGGCTCTTCCCGCATCTCACGGTGAAGCAGAACCTGCTGTTCGGCCGCTGGCTTGCGCGCCTGCCGCTCAGCGACCGCGCCGTGGAACAGGTGCTGGTCTTGCTCGATCTCGCCCCGCTTCTGGCGCGGCGCCCGGCCCATCTCTCGGGCGGCGAGAAACAGCGCGTCGCGCTGGGCCGGGCGCTGCTGGCCAGCCCGCGCCTGCTGCTGATGGACGAACCGCTCGCCTCGCTCGATGCGGAACGCAAGGCCGAGATCCTCGCCCATCTCGAAGCCGTGCGTGACGAGATCGGCATTCCCATCCTCTATGTTTCGCATTCGCGCGAGGAGGTGCGGCGGCTGGCCCATGAGGTCGCGCTGATCGAGCGCGGGCAACTTGCCGCCTTTGGCCCGGCGGCGACCTTGATTCCGCGCCTGCCGGAGGGCGAGGCATGACCGACCATGCTGCTCCGGCGGGAAGGCTCTCGCTGCGCATCGATTTCCCCAATGGCGCGCGATTGGGGCCCGGCAAGGTGCGGCTTCTGGAAGAAATCGCGCGTCTCGGCTCGATTTCGGCAGCCGGTCGCAGCATGGGCATGTCCTATCGCCGGGCCTGGCTGCTGGTGGATGCGCTGAACGGCATGTTCGATGCGCCGCTGGTCGGCTCGCATCAGGGTGGCTCGGGCGGCGGCGGCGCGGCACTCACGCCCCGCGGCACGGAGGTCGTGCGGCTCTACCGGAGCATCGAGGCAAAGGCACGAACGGAGACACACGAAGCGCTCTCATGCCTCGCAGGCTATGCGAGCGACGGGGGGAAAAAGCCGGTCATTCGGGAAATTTCCCAACTGAAATAGCAGTTTACACGAAATTGGTGGGAGAAGTAGGACTCGAACCTACGAAGGCTTAGCCAGCGGATTTACAGTCCGCCCCCTTTGCCGCTCGGGACATTCTCCCACACGCGCTGGCGAACCGGCAGGTATGACCGGCATTATGGGAAAGGTTTGGGCCCATTTCAACCTGGAAAGCCGCCCGGAAACCGCATCCGGCCAAGGGTGGGAGCCAGGGTGGGAATCCGTGCGCGATTGCGGCTCGCATGGCGCGGCGAACTGCCCTATGAAACGGGCATGGCCCATGACAGCAAACGTCCCTATCACCCGCTTGACCGCCAACCGAAACCGGCCCGCGAGGGCCCGCGCATGGGCGAAAAGCCTGCCTTCAAGGACAAGTCCCGCTTCGCGCCGAAGCCGAAGGCGCCAAAGCCGCGACTGCCCGACGACATGGATGTGCTCTACGGCATGCATTCGGTGAAGGAGGCCCTCGCCAATCCGCGCCGCCGCTTCCATCGCATCGTCGCGACCGAGAATGCAGTGCAGCGCCTCACGGAAGATGGCGTGAACCTGCCCCTTGCGCCCGAACTCGTGAAGCCCGAGGCCATCGGCAGGCTGCTCACGCCGGATGCCGTGCATCAGGGCCTTTACGTGGAGGCCGAGCGCCTGCCGCTGCTGCCCTTGGGCAAGCTCCCGCGCGATCGCATCATCCTCGCGCTCGACCAGGTGACCGATCCGCATAATGTCGGCGCGATCCTGCGTTCGGCTGCCGCCTTCGATGTCGGCGGGGTGATTGTCACGCATCGCCACAGCCCGGAAATCACGGGCGTGCTCGCCAAGGCCGCCTCGGGCGCGCTGGAGCATGTGCCGTTGGCCGGGGTGCAGAATCTCGCGCGCGCGCTCACCACGCTGAAGGATGAGGGTTTCGCGGTCATCGGCCTTGATTCCGAAGCGCCGGAGAAGATGGGCGATCTTCCGCTGAAGCTGCCGATCGTGCTGGTTCTCGGGGCGGAAGGGCGCGGTCTGCGGCCCTCCACGCGCGAACTCTGCTGCCATCTCGCTCGGCTGGAGCTTCCCGGCGCGATCAAGAGCCTGAACGTGTCGAACGCGGCGGCCATCAGCCTCTATGCCGTGCAGCAGGCCATCACCCGGACCTGAAACAGGAAAGCTCCGCCCCGGCGAACCGGAGCGGAGCTCTGGGAGAGGCGATGCGGATGGGCATCCGCATCGCCGGGAGCCCGCTTTACCTGCCGTAATTGTAGGTTTCGATGTCGCGATCCTTGGTTTCCGGCACCAGCAGGATGCCGATCACAAAGGTCATCAGCGCGAAGCCGATCGGATACCACAGGCCGAAATAGATATCGCCGGTGGAGGCCACCATCGCGAAGGAGGTCGCCGGCAGGAGGCCGCCGAACCAGCCATTGCCGATATGGTAGGGCAGGCTCATGGCCGTGTAGCGGATGCGGGTGGGGAAGAACTCCACAAGGGCCGCCGCAATCGGGCCGTAAACCGCCGTCACATAGAGCACCAGGATCGTAAGGATCGCGATGATCGTTAGCGCCTGCGGGTTGCCCAGCGCCGCGAAGAAGCCCGAGACCTTCACCTTGGCCGCATCATCCGCCTTGGGGTAACCCGCCGCGATCGAGGCTGCCGTGATGTTCTTGGTGAAATCCGCGACGCCCGCACCATAGGCCACTTCCGTGCCGTTCACCGCCACCTTCAGCGGCTCGCCGGCGGCGGCTGGCGTGTAGGTGTACTTGATGGCCTGCGAGGAGAGCACGCGGCGGGCAATGTCGCAAGGCTCCGAGAACTGGCGGATACCCACCGGATCAAAGAGCGAGCCGCACTTCGAGGCATCGGCCGATACCTCGACCTTCACCGTCTCAAGCGCCCGGGCATAGGTCGGGTTCGCCGTTTCCGCCATCATCTTGAAGAGCGGAAAGTAGGTGAGCGCCGCGATCAGGCAGCCGCCGAGGATGATCGGCTTGCGGCCGATCTTGTCCGAGAGCGAGCCGAAGAGGACGAAGCCGCCCGTGCCGATGATCAGAGACCAGGCGATGAGCACGTTCGCCGTGAGCAGGTCCACCTTCAGGATCGCCTGCAGGAAGAACAGCGCATAGAACTGGCCAGTATACCACACCACGGCCTGGCCGATGACGAGGCCGGTCAACGCGATGATCACGATCTTCAGGTTGCGCCACTGACCGAAGGCTTCCGAAAGCGGAGCCTTTGATTGGGTGCCCTCTTCCTTCATCTTCTGGAAGGCCGGGCTCTCATGCATCTGCAGGCGGATCCAGACCGAGATCGCGAGCAGAAAGATCGAGCCGAGGAACGGGATGCGCCAGCCGCCTTGCAGGCCGAAGAACAGCGGGAAATCATCCGCGAAGGCCTTCTCGCCCATCCAGATGCGCAGGCCCACGATCACGAAGAGCGAGAGCAGCAGGCCGAGCGTGGCCGTCGTCTGGATCCACGAGGTGTAGAAGCCGCGCCGGCCCACAGGCGCATGTTCCGCCACATAGACCGCCGCGCCGCCATATTCGCCGCCAAGTGCCAGGCCCTGCGCCATGCGCAGCGCGATGAGGATGACAGGGGCCACCCAGCCAATCGTGTTGTAATCCGGCAGCAGACCCACGAAGAAGGTCGAAAGGCCCATGATCAGGATGGTCATCAGGAAGGTCTGCTTGCGGCCGATCAGGTCGCCGAGGCGGCCGAAGACCAGCGCGCCGAAGGGACGCACCAGAAAGCCCGCCGCGAAGGCGAGCAACGCGAAGATCGAGCGCGTGTTGACATCAAAGGCCGAGAAGAACTTCGAGCCGATCATCGCCGCGAGCGAGCCGTAGAGATAGAAATCGTACCATTCAAAAACGGTGCCGAGCGAGGAAGCGAGAATAACCTTCTTCTCTTCCCGTGTCATCGGCCTCGGGGCTGCGCGCCCCCCGGCTGCCATGCTAGCGTTGGACATGATGTCCTCCCTTGGTGGTTCGAAACCGGCCAAGCCAATGGAGGGCAGCAAATGGCCACATGCTTCCTGCCGCTGCCACGGATGCTTTCCGCGAGAACGTTGGGTCGTCAGGGACATTGCAGGACCGCCGCGAACGGCGCCCCTCCCTTTTCCTGGTCTTGGTGCGTTGCGACAGAACCGGCCGGGCAATCATGCCGGGATGGGTTCTGCATGGTGCAGCGTTACGCCTCGACAACCGGTAACCCTAGCTGACAGATGGGCTTAGCCCGATGGATTTAGGCGGAAGGTCTTAGAAGCGGTGCACAAGATGTTCTGGCGGATTGCGCATGCCACGCAAATCGGAGATAGAGCGCACAATACTCGTGCAGCGCATCGACCCTGCAGCGTTTCTGCACTCGGAGGGACTGAAGGTTGGAAGATGGATCGGATCATGCGCCCAGGTGGTGCCTGCCCCGATCAAATATCGAATTGGCACCGAGTTCCCGGTGTCCGAGGGCCGGGTTAGCACAGCGGTAGTGCAGCGGTTTTGTAAACCGAAGGTCGGGGGTTCGATCCCCTCACCCGGCACCATCCATTCTCATGCAAACCGACTATTTTCAGCTTGTGGCGGAGAAAGCTGGCGATTTCCGGGGCTTAGGCACACGCCCCTCGTGTAGAGAGAGCCGAAAACAGCGAATTTCAGACGCCTAGCAGTGCTGAATTCAGGGCATTTCTCAGCCCTCATGCGGGCATTTTCCAAGTGCGGTCGGCACGCGCGTCGGAGAGCGGTTCGAATTTCCGCAGAGATT